>DUTL01000128.1 GCA_012842105.1 Candidatus Fermentithermobacillaceae bacterium
GCTTTCAGCGATTTCGCTTACAGGCGGATAAAGGCATGGAAGACTGGATATGTGAACCTTTCTTATCGCCAATTTTCAGCATTGAACCGTGATTTTCAGGCTCAATACGAAACCTGAGAAGACCGGCAGGCTGAAGCAAACGACTGCCGGTCATACATGCAAGACTCAGTGTCTCTTTAATATTGCCCGTGAGTCTGAAAGGATTTTCTTAGACGATCCTTTCAGGAGATGCATTAAATGAAAAACAGTTTGCAGAATCTTGGAACAGCGCTTCGATCTTTTCGAAGGCAACGCGGCCTTACACAAGAGCAATTGGCGGAACGGGCGGATTTGCATTCGACGTACATTGCAAAGATTGAGGCGGGGCAGAGGCTGCCCAGCCTTGATACGCTTATTTCAATTGCAGATGCGCTGCAGATTCCAGTGTCTGCGGTCATAGTAGAAGTTGAACGCCAGGGCAAACCCGGTATTCTGCATGATGCCAGGGCCGGGCAGCCTTCTGAGAACCTTCAGCAAGTGAAAAGGGAAATATCCTACATGCTGGAAGACCTCGATCTTGATCAAAGCCTCCTGCTAAGAGAGATTATCCGGGCGATAAGGGCGTACATGACTGATTGATCTCTGCGCAACCTCGTTCGTCTTCCGGGGTACGAACTATGAGACCTCAGTACGACGGGCCAATCGTAAGAAAGGGCCAACTCTCAAGCCCGGTTTCCCCGGTAACCGCCACTGGATACCGGAAACGCCCGGCCTGATTCGGGTTGTACAGGTGATTCTGCAACCTTGTAGGGGCCCCCCGGGCAGCCGGTTTGCTCCCATGTGGTTGAGACGCACAAGAAATCGAGAAGGGCCAGGTTGCGATTGCATCCTTCGCATCCTAGCCCTTTCTATACTCTGCTTTCTACAACGGAATTATGCATATAATCCCTGTAAAAACGATTAGAGTTTGATGAGATGAATCCATTCCCTGAACATGAAATCAATACGGCCTATCAGGAGCGATATGCGCCCCATGACTGCATTGCCGAAACTCGCGCCGAAAGTTATCATTATTATCCACTTGCCAACTTCCGCCGAGGTTTTCAGCGCCCTCGACGGCTTGAAAGTGAAGAAGAAATAGCTTAGCACTGCAAGTGTGCCGAGCACAATTATCACATTGTTTACTGAGTTGAATGGCAAAATAGTGGCGCTTAATTGTTTCACAAACTGCTCAATGACCACACTGCGAATGGTTATGCCTGCCCCTATTCCCACAATAAACGAAATGGGAATCCGTCTCATCCAGTTGTACTGCGTTCCGGCATATGGAGCAAAAAGCATTAGCCCCATTGCCACAGGAATCAGCACCTGAAACTGCCGGCCTTCCACGAGAGGCTGCCAGCCTTTGGTTACTACGTTGGAAAAGCCGAGCACAATAGAGTATCCTGCGGCTGCGCCAACGTATATATGTTCAACCGCTTTGTAAAACTCATTTTCGGAAAACAGATAGGAAAAGACGGCGATGGTCATAAGCGCTCCTACCCAAATACCTACATCAGTGCTCACTGCACGCCCTCCCTTCCGGCTAGCTCCTTTGAACGTTTAACGAAATATGAAATGTTGCCGAACACGATGAATATGGTTATCAGGATGTGTCCCAGGCTTTGAGCATCCATGGCTGCCACTGCTCCGCCCGGGCGATTCGTGACGATTTCATATTCTGCTGCTGACCGCAACCCTGTGAGCAGGCCCGACAGCTGGCCGCTATGCACAAAAGGTTCTGCCTGGGGTGCCGCGACTGTTATCACGGCGCCTATCATGGGTACATCTAGATCGCCCACTTGGCGTACCCATGCTTCGGCGCTTGAATCTGTAAAGAAGATCCAGGCTTTTGTGTCAGGCGCTCCTGTAATCCCCTGGAGAATAGGGAGGGTGCTTGTAGTATTGCCTCGCCAATCCCTGGGAAAGGTTCGCTTGAGGTCCCGTGCGTATGCCGCAAGAGCGGTCTCGCCTCCTGCCATGAACCCCAGGTTGCAAAAATCAGTTCCGTACACCTTCCCGCTTTCTTCGTAGGGGAGTAAGAGTTTCTCGGCAATCATGGGACCCTGGGCGTTTAGGGATACTGTAATGATCTTAATATTCCTATCAAACAAGTCCCTGAAGATAGCTTTTGCAATCGGCTCTACATCAGGCGCCCCGTCTACGTTATATCCGAAGTCGCATATTACCGTGTCTCCAGGTTCAAGGCGGCTCAATTGCTCGTATGCTTTGGTTGTCCAATGGCTTATTGAAATACGAATCCCTATAGGGCGTACCATAGGGATTAGGAGCACAAGCACAAGAAGGACGTAAAGCACTCGCTTATCAATGTCGCCTAGTTTCATCAATACATCCATGCTGTTGCCTCCTTCTTTATTCCTGGCCCATACCCAGGTGTGTACGATCTATTCCGGTTATGATCCGGAGGCTTACGCCGATCATCCCTATTGCACTGCTTATCATGATGGCTCTCATCCCGGCAAGGTTGGGCACCTGCATTAGCCAGGTTGCCATCTTCGGCAGGTACGGGTGGATCAGATCTCCGATTGGGGCGCGCCCCAGCATAACAATGATTCCAGTGATCAGCAGCGCAGCAGCTTGTCCTGACTGAGCCCTGAATGCGCGATAGGCGGCTGAAGCCAGGTGAAAGCAAGCCATTGCATAAAACGCAGACCCACAGGGAGTTATGATGTTGTCAAAGATAAACACAAAGGCTCTGGCGTCTGTGCCAAAGAAAATACCTGCGATTACCGTGGCGAACATGGATGCCAGAAGCAGCCCGCTGTGAACGGCGTTTTGATGTCTGGCTGTTATGTTGCGTAGGTGCCGTGCCGCAAGGTTGATTGCAGCCAGCGCCAGCGCAAAAGCTGCTACAAGAATGGCCCAGTTTTGAAGTTCTTTGGCACCGTTCGCGAGCCCTGGAATGTTGTGAAAGTACTCGAGGATCATAAAGATGCCTGCTACGGTTGTGACAATAATTGGTACCTCTCTCTTCAAATCTACACCTCCTTAGGCCTAAAAATTCAAAATGGCCTCAAACCAGTTAAAACCGGCTGTACTGCATATTGCACCGGTGAGTATCCACAGAAACGCGAGCAATTTGGCGTAATCCTGGCCCCTGATTGCGCCAAGCCGCATAGGATCTTCAGAAATATAGGCGCCTGCGGCCATCAATTCTTCGCCGATCATGGTGTAGTCGCAAGCCGCAGTAAAGAAAGGTAACTGGTACGTACTTTCTGTTCCTGATATGGAGATTGCGTTAACAGCTGCAGATGCTTCAGCGAAGTTTATGGCTTCTGATGCAAAGTGCCCGACAAGAATCGTAGCAGCTACCTTTTCTCTCTGAATTATGCCAAGGCAGGCTGCGGTGTAGGCGTATTGCTCCGGAGAAGTGAACACAACTGTGCCTGGATTATACCTGTCTGCTTTACCCTCCATTACATAGGCCTGACGCACTACCTGTTCTGTCAGCGGATATACGTTAGGGTATGCAATTGCCACGATCATCTCGGTGTCATATCTTGCAGCCAGCCTTGCCGCGTAATATATGATGTCAAGCGCGGCAAATGTAGGCGCTGCTGTCGACGTTGTAATATCTGACCATCCCGGCGTACAGAAAATAGGTTTCCCCATTTCAGTGGCCCTGCCGACCGCTTCTTCTATGGCCTCCAGCCCTGCTATGCGCCTGATTGTGGGGAGGCTTGTATGAGCACGCCTTATCCCCAGCATCATTGTGATAAAGATGGTAAGAAGTGAAACAAGGCCTGCTACCCTTCCGGCAACTAACATAAAGGTACACCTCCTAGTTAAAACTTGGATCTCCCTGTATTCGGGTTTCCCCAGCTTGACGATACATGAAACACAAAAGTTCTCTTCCAAGTTGCTGTACGATAATGAACTCCGGCAGTCAAACCTCAAGGTGAAACTAATAAGTATTCAAAAGCATAATGCTTGGAGAGGAAAAATGCAACGTGTGTTCAGCAAAGGTGTCAGAGCTTTGTTACTGGTTTGCAGGAGGAACTCACTCATCGATGCCGAACTTAGCGATTGCAGGTGATATTATCTACGTGACGTACTATATAGGTAGTGTTATCCAAATACCTTGTTGCGTTGTGCAATAAGGCTCATAAAGGGAACCAGGGCACCAAAAGGCCCGTATACAGGAAAGGAGAATGGACAATGGATCTCACCGGTTTTAGAAGATTGAACTTATTCTCGCGGCCTACGCCTCTGCAGGAATTACCCAGGCTGCAGAAAGCGATTGAATGCAAGCCTCGTATTTTCATGAAGCGGGACGACCTTACACAGTCAGGGCTTGGAGGCAACAAGAACCGGAAACTGGACTTTGTTATGGCGGAAGCTGTTTCGATGGGCTCGGATGTAATTATTACCTGGGCAGGGGTACAGTCAAACCACTGCCGCCAAACTCTTGCAGCCGCAAAGCAACTGGGCATGGAGTGCCACCTGATTCTTGGCGGTGAAGAACCTGCCGCAAAGCAAGGAAACCTGCTGTACTTCACCATCCTCAAGGCAAACCTGCATTTTGTGCCCGGTAATGATGATCTGGACAAGGTTGCCCGTGATCTCGCAGAGGAGTTGAAGAAAAAGGGGCGCAAACCATATGTGGTTCCCATCGGAGCTTCTACGCCTCTCGGGGCTCTAGGATATGTGGAGAGCACAAAAGAAGTAATAGAGCAGGGGGCTCAGTTAGGCATGAGTTTTGGCCACGCCTTTCTTGCTACCGGATCAGCCGGCACCCAGGCCGGCGCAGAAGTGGAGGCACGGGAAAAGTGCCCGTCAATGAAAATCCACGGGGTATCTGTAAGCAGAGATGCAGCGCAACAGCAAAAATCAGTGGCTGAAGTGGCCAACGGGACCTATGCCCTTCTTGGGATTGACAAGACAGTGAGCCCTGATGACATTATTGTGCATGATGAGTATTACGGCGGGCAATATGCAGTACCAACCCAGGCCGGCAACGAAGCCATACGGCTGGTGGCTGAAACCGAAGGTATTCTGTTGGATCCTGTTTATACCGGCAAGGCCATGTCGGGGATGATTGACATGCTTCGTAGAGGCCGCCTTGATGATGCCGGGGCAGTCCTGTTTTTCCATACAGGGGGGTATCCCGCTATCTTCGCGTTTGCTGATTGCTTTCAGGAGTAATGCATTACATGTGTTAGAAGACTGTAACCTGCGGCAGCGGTTAGAGTAGCCTGGGGTGTTTGATTGTTTGGTGGCGCCGGGGGTTGATCTGAATTTGCAGTAACTGCTGTGCAAGAATATTCAGTTCAAATTCCATGCGCCCTCAACACGGTTTTTCGACAGTCTCTTGGCCTTGTACATAGCTTTGTCAGCGCCTTGGATCAGTTCTTCTGCAGTGTTCGCATATTCGGGGAACGATGATACCCCTATGGAAACCGTGTTATTGCAGTCTTTCATTACGGCCTGCCGGATACGTTGGGCTACTGTTAAGGCGTCGTCCGGCTTAATTCCCGGAAGAACTACAGTAAATTCTTCGCCACCGTAGCGAGCGGCAATGTCCGTGCTGCGGATATTTGAAAGCAGGACGGCTGCAATGCCTTTCAGAATCCGGTCGCCCATTTGATGGCCGTAAGTATCGTTGAAATGCTTGAAATCATCTACGTCTATCATGAGAAGCGATACGCTGCGGTCTTTGTGCTCTGCAATTTCGGTTTGCAGTGCGTTCTGGAAAAAACGACGGTTATAGAGCCCGGTTAGGCTATCCTTTGATGCAAGGTCTTTAAGGACGTGGCGCGATTGATTGATAACCAGAATGATTGCAACAAATATGAGAACTACAGGTAGAAACAGCAACACATAGAAATGATAATTAGAGAATCTTGCCTTCATGTTGTTTAACAAGAATGTATCATATGGCCTGGATACGGTTACCACCCATTCGGGTTTGGGCACGGAAGCCGTTCCCTGTAAGTATGCCGGCGTCTTCCGTGTGGCAATACGGCTCAAAACTGCAATTATACCGGGTACAGGTTCTTTCTGTAATGCAACACCCGGATTAGACAAAATCATCTCGTTGCTGCCAACCCAAAGCGAGATTTTGTCCCCGGCGTTTCCCAGCAAGGTGGCCTGGGCAATATGCTTCAGATTTGTGAGGGCAATCACCAACCTCCCTTCGCTTTCATTGTCTGAAAGTGATTGAGCAGCACTTGCAAAGACATAGTTGTCTTCGCCGTACTCATTGTCGGCAAGCAGTATTTTACATTCATCAACCAATTCATATAAGTCATAGTTTCTCACAAGAAAATCAAAACCGTAACCCACCGGAGCTCCCGCCACCGGTGAGCCGTCTGTATCAAGCACAAACAATGCTTCATACGAGGGAGACAGTTCCATTATTTCCGCGAAGCACTCGGTTATGGTTTGGGGATTTCTTGCTTGAATCACAGGGTTCAGCGCAATTATTTCCACACGTTCACGTGTTTGCTTGAAAGTATCTTCCAGGCGCGATGCAACGATTTCAGCCCTGTTCTCCAAAGCCCTTTCCGTATCTGAAACAGCCTCTTCAATTTGCCCGGAGATCAAAGAACCGGCGAATATGAGAAGTACAATGAATCCGATAACCAGTAAAGAGAGAATATTCAGCAGGCTTGTTCGCTTTTGCATCTTACATACAACCTTTTTACACACCTTGCCAGGCGCTGTCAAAAACCTGAAACACTCTCTTCGTCCAGAGATAAGCTGCGCTGCCAGTTTGAACACTATCTTACCATAATTAGGTGCTGATAACCATTCGAAGATGTCTTTTCCATCATGCCTGAGGTTCTGTGCACATGGCAGGGGATCATGCATTTCTTGGCTTAATCAGGGGGAGCTGGCCTCGTAATCATCTACAATGAACTCGTTAAGCTCTGTCTTCCTCTTTTCCCAGTCCGGGAGAAAACAATCCATGTATGCTCTGAAGTTTTGGTTATGGTTTTGTTCCAAAAGGTGAACAAGTTCATGCACAATTACGTATTCCAGGCAGGTTACCGGTTTTTTGGCCAGCTGTAAGTTAATCCAAATTCGCTTTACCTGAACATTGCAGGTACCCCACTTGGTTTTCATGTTCTTTATGCGCACTTCGTTTGGGTGGACTCCTGCTGTGTTCTCCCACTTGGGAAGAAGTTTTCCCAGCGTTCGCCTTAATTCTTGCCTGTACCATTCGTTTAGGGTTTTTTCCCTTTGCTCTGTGGTACTTGCCGGACGTGTACATAGAATCAATTTGCTCTCTGCAATACCGGCTTGGGCTTTTCCATTATGCAAGCGCAGCTCCAGTTCGTACGGTTTCCCGAAATAATAGTGAGTTTCACCTGAGACGTACTCGTGACTCTTTCTTCTCGGCTGAGATTTGATCTTGTGTTTCTTGCTATTTATCCATTCAATATGGCGGGCAACAAACGAACGGATGGCTTCGTCTTTCATTGTTCTTGGGGCTGATACCCGCACCTGGCCGTCGGGAGGTAAGACTGAAAGGTAAATATTCTTGATGTTCTTCTTGAGGATCTCAACTTCTATCCCAGATACTATCATTCAATCACCCGTGTTCAACAACATTTGCCTTGCTCCCTATATTGCCTTTTTGCACTGTCTTCTGTGCGCTGTCTTGTTGCACCTATTACGATTGAGCCCAGATTCATGGTTCGGCAGGTGAATCTTTTTCACCTTCTTCCCAGGTTCCAGGTATTGTGTTATGTGGCACTCCCGCATTCCCGGCTTTTGCACAGGGAGGAAAGGATCCGTTGTATGTCGAATCAATTCATACAGACGAATGAATTCCCAGACAATTCGCCGGCAATGAGATCTCTAGCCTATCACGGCCTTTTGAACCAGGGCACCTAATACACCTGCGAGCTTCTTAGATCATGCATTAACCGGTGATGAATGATTTGGAGCTGCCCGCGGGGATTTCCATATTTTATGAGGTGAAGTAATTTGACACAGCGTATAGATATTCTGACCACAGGAGCAATGCCATCGCAACGCAAAGATGCTGTAGCATCATCCGGTGAGGATGTAGTGGACCATGCAGTAAATGCCTTGCATAAGTGTTTTCCCGGTGTGGAATTTGTGGTTCGTAGGGTTTGCTGCCGGGATTCAAGCCAGATGACCACAGATATTCTTTGGGGAATTGGGGTTCAGGTAAGTAGATCGTTTCAAGATGGCGCCGACGGAGTTGTAGTCACCCACAGTACTGATACTATTGAAGAAACTGCTTACTTCCTTGACCTGGTTGGAGATTTCTCCTGTTCGGGGTTGTCCGGATCCGGATTTTCAGGAACGAATGATACATCTGATAAGCAGGTTGATGAGGGTTCTGGCCGGCCAAATGGCCAGGCGCAGGCTTCAGATGAAGATGATTCACACGGCCCGGTTGTTCAAATTTCAGAGGGCATTAGCATGGAAAGTTCGTTTGGCCCGGCCAGGGGGCGGATATCCGGTTCAGGCCCAAAGGCTGCAAACGGGCCAACTGTTATTACAGGTTCAATTCGAAGGGCCGGTGAAATGGCTCCTCAAGGACTGGCTAATTTGCTTGCATCATGCAAGGTGGCCTTGGAGCCTGACTCGGCACAATATGGGGCCCTGGTGGTAGCAAACGGTGAGATTCACCTTGCCAGGGAGGTTGTGAAAGTGAATTCGTGGATCTTGGATGCTTTCGAATCTCCTGTTTGTGGGCCGGTGGGTTTCGTAGGCAGCCACGGTGTGGATTTCGTTGCCAAACCACTGCGCAGGTCATGCACAAGGTACACAGCGCTGGTTCCTCCGGTTGACCTGGTCACGGCTAGCATTGGCCCTGGAGATAGGTCTATTCCGGCGCTGGTTGACGTTGGGTGCAGAGGACTGGTTGTGGAGAGCCTGGGATACGGCAACCTGCCTCAGGAGATGGTTCGTGATCTGCAAAGCGCGGCCAAGAGAAATGTTCCTGTTGTTATCACTACACGATGTCTTTCGGGAGGAGCCCCTAATCCGGGAACAGTGGATGATTCAGGGTTTGTCGCCACAAATTTGCCCGGGCCGAAGGCTCGGATAAAGCTGATGTTGGCGTTGTCTGTCACAAATGACGCTTCTGAAATAGCTCAGATATTTGCACAGTATCCGTGATAGCTTGTGCCTGGCGGGCCTGGCCGCAAAGATGTACCGGCCCGGTAAACTGTATTGTTTGTGTATGTTCGACGGTAAGAAGAGGCAGCAAGCCGCTAATTGAAGCGAATGCCGGTTTGACTGAACCGGGCGGTTTGTGGAATACTAAGTGAATAGTGGCACATTCCTAAATAATCATAGTAGTCGTGTATTAGCAATAGCAATGCGGCAATATATGTTGAGTTTACTGGGCAGGGTGTGAGACTCACCGGACAGGCAGAGCTTCGCCCAGGTGCTCCAGGGAGGTATTGCAGGCTTTCTTAGCAGAGCAAGTTGAGCCAGAGATTGATCCATATATTCACAGTAAGGATAATCGAAGCGCGGCAACCAAGTTACTCCTGATTGAAGGTTTCCTTTCTGAGGTTACGCTCAGCCTATTTGATGCTACCAGCGTGGTGGCCCTTTTCCTCAGCACTCTGGGCGCTGCCCCCTGGCAGATTGGGTTGGTATCAGCTGTCAGGCTCATGGGAATTCATGTACCCCAACTGTTCGTTGCCACCAGGTTTCACGGCAGGCTGAGCGGCCTTCTCGTTAAGTTTGCATCTTTTCAGTGGTTGGCGACTGTACTCATGGTATTGGCCCCAGGGGTTGCGCATTTCATAAGCCCAGGGCCCGCCCTGGCTTGTTTTGCACTCGGCTGGGCTTGTTTCTTCTTCGGTGAAGGCGCTTCAGACGTTCCATGGTCAGAGGCTGTGGCTTGTACTGTTGGCAGGAAATGCGGCAAGTTTCTCGGCATGTACGGGTTGATAGAGAGCCTGGGGACCATGTTTGCCGGGGTGATCGTATACATATTTGCCCGGACAGGCGCCATGGGCAGTGCTCTGGGTTACTTAGGCGTTTTCGGCCTCGGTTCGTTGGGGCTTATGGCTACGGTTCCTATGTTAAGGCGTGTAGAGCGCTACGAAAGGTTAGCCCGGTTTCGCAGGCGGCGGAGGCGGTTGCTGCAGGCCAGAGCTGCAGGCACCAGGGCTCCAGCTGCTGGGATTGCAGATGCCGGGGCTGCAGGCGGTGGAGTTCCGGATGCCAGGGAAGCGTATGATGGGCCAGAGAGCGCCGCTGCTGCAGGCGGAATAGCTGCGGATAGCGGCAGGGCCGCGGGTGCCGGAGATGTGAGCGGCGTGGTTGCAAATGCCGGGGATTCGAATGGAGCGGGTGCTGCAAGTGACGCCGGACGGACAATCCTGCAAGCACATGGAATAGCAGGTGCTTTGAGACTGTTTGCCAGGAAGGTGGCTAAGCCGGGAAGCCGGTTTCGGCCGTTTGTGGGGGCACACTTGCTTTCCATGGGCATCTACCTCATATCGCCTTTCATCTTCCTATATGCATGGAATGAGATGGGCCTCACTGCAAGGGACTCAGGATTGGTTGTTTGCGCCGAAATGGCTGGCCTTTTGCTCGGAAGTATTGCTGCCGGGCGCCTTGGTGAACGGTCGGGCAGCGGAGCTGTGGTGAGATTAAGCTGTATTGCATCTGCAGGGGTGCCGCTGTTCGCAATGCTATCAGGGTTCTTGCCTGCTACTTCCTTGTTGCCTGCCACCTCCAGGGCGGTGTGGGGCCTTGCTGCGGTCACTGCTTCCATGGTGTGCATGGGTGTTTTCCAGGCATCCTCCTGGGCGGGAGGCACCGGGTATGTGGTGGAGCGCACCAACGAGCAAGATCGTCCCATTGTAATTGCCATGCTGAATTTTCTGGTTCTGCCGTTTTTGTGTTTGAGCCCGGTAGGCGGGCTGGCAATTAAGCAGGCAGGGTACATTCCTGTGTTTGCGGCTGCCGTTGTCCCATGCTTGGGTTCAGCTGTGCTGGCCCTTAAGGTGGATTAGGTTTCTGAATCCAATTTTGCGGACACATCATGAAGGTTTTTCATACCTGTGAGGGAGAATATTCTGATTAGAGTAATGCCATTAGTCAGAATGTGACAGGGGGGAGTTATCTATGGACGAAAGGCTCAAACTCTTGAAGGAGATATCAGAGGTTCCCGGTGTACCTGGTTTCGAGGATGAGGTCAGAGCATTAATCAGGGAACGGATGACAGGGCTGGCTGAGGTTAGCAGGGATAACCTGGGCAGTGTGATCTGTAAGAAAACCGGATCCTCAGAGGCGCCCAGAATCATGATGGCAGGGCACATGGACGAAATCGGAATGATGGTTACATACATAACCAAGGAAGGGTTTTTGAAGTTTCAAACGTTGGGTGGCTGGTGGGACCAGGTTATGTTAGCCCAGCGTGTGGTCATCAAGACTTCTTTAGGTGACGTACCAGGGCTTATCGGCTCCAAGCCTCCTCACATACTCAAGCCTGAGGAAAGGAACAAAGTGACTCAGAAGGACCAAATGTTCATTGATATCGGTGCATCAAGCAAAGAGGATGCCGAGGGCATGGGAGTCTTGCCCGGCGATCCTGTGGTTCCGGTATCACCGTTTCAGCAGATGAAGAATCCTAAGTACTTGATGGGAAAGGCGTGGGACAACCGGGTGGGATGTGCCATCTTTATGGAGGCCATAAAACAACTGGCATGTGTGGAACATCCTAACACTGTCTACGGCGTGGGCACCGTTCAGGAAGAAGTGGGGCTCAGGGGTGCAACTACCAGTGTGGCAGCAGTAGAGCCTGACATCGGATTTGCCCTTGAGGTTGATATTGCCGGAGATATGCCTGGAGTGAAGGAGTTTGAGGCTCAGTCTAAGCTGGGGAAAGGCCCAAGCATCCTTCTTTACGACCGCTCAATGGTTCCACACAGGAAGCTCAGGGATTTTGTGGTGCAGACTGCCAGGGCTGCCAATATCCCGCTTCAGTTCAATGCCATGGCGGGAGGCGGCACTGATGCAGGGCGCATCCATGTTTACAAAACGGGTGTACCGAGCATTGTGATCTGTGTTCCTGCACGGTATATCCACAGTCATGCAGGGATTATACACAAAGATGATTTTGATGCAGCTGTGGCTCTTATGGTTGCACTGGCCAAGAAACTTGATGCAGGCACAGTTGCTGAGATTAAGAGTGATTGAGCAGAGGCTGTGTGGAAGTCAAGCTGAGTCAAGGATAAGATAGCGGGGCTCGGGGAGGTCTCAGAAAATTTAGTCCAAGTTGAATTGGGGTCTGATTGTGTGGCATAAGATGGACGAAGATCAGATGACGATTCAAGCGAAGATCAAAGGTTTTGGGGGTTCATATGATGCAATGGGAAGCTGTTGAGGTTATCCTAGAGGCAGTAAAACAGTGTCCCGAGGTCAGAGCTGCCTTTCTCAAGGGCTCTCTGGCACTGGGTATTGCAGACGAATATTCTGATGTGGATTTTTACTGCCTGGTAGATGCAACCCAGATGCAGCAGTTTTTGAAGAAACGGTTGCAGCTCTTGGAAAAATACCGCCCGCTTATCTATTACAGCGAGTCCAATTTTGTAGGCCCGCAGATTGTGGCCGTTTTTGACAATGGCTTGCATTTTGATCTTTATACCGTTACGATGAAAACATTTCCTAGGGTGGGGCAGTTTCAGGTGCTTTATGACCCTGATCATCTTCTTGATGGTTTCATGGCGGAAACCACAGACCACAGTTTGACTTGGGAACAAGTTGAAAGATGTTTCAATAGTTTCAGCTTTTCTATGCTGGAATTTCATTCTGCTTGGTGCCGTGGGGATATAGCATGGTCCACAAGGCTCGCCAGTCATCTGGCGGGAGATTTGGGTGTAGTGTTGCGCCATTGCTATGATCCTAGTAACGCTCAATTGGGCACTAAACGGTTAGAATCTGTAATGCCTGTTGGTGTTCGGGACGAACTTCGGGAAGCATTGAGATTTTGCTGTGGCGAAAAGATTCCGTCCGGAGTCAATATGCTTGCCTCGCTGATGCAAGAAACCATGGAATACCTGGAAAAGAAGAGTGGCCGCAAAGTCAACTGGCGATTATTTCGGTTCATGGTTGAGCGCTTGGGTTGTAACTGACGAAGCCCCAAATTCAACATCGTCGCAGTTATTTCTATGGGTGTTTATGGAAATTGCAGCGTGAACAAGTTTTTGTTTTGCTTTTATGGTGTGTTGGTGGTGTATATGTTGTCTGTTGTATTGATGATGTATCCGTTTTCCAGTGTCAGGATGGTGGCATATGCTTGGATTGAAACGAGGAATTGTGGAATTACACGAACATGATTATCGATGGAAAGACAATGCCATGGAAACCATCTATGAGCTGAGAGAAGTATTTGATGGAGTTGCGACTTATATTCAGCATGTGGGAAGCACGTCAGTTGCTCATATCAGGGCAAAGCCCATTATAGATATTGCTGTAGCGGTTGATTGTTTTGATGAAGTTATGGAACTCATACCCCAACTTGAGCAGGCAGGATTTATTCACCGGCCGCAAAACGATCAACACTGGCAGGTGTTTTTTTCTTGCGGTGATGAAAAGGCTGATACCCGTACTCATCACATTCATGTTGTTAGAGTAAACAGCACCCAGTGGCGTGACTACATTGTTTTCAGAGATTATCTTAATGCTAATCCGGATGTAGCCAGGGAATATGAAGCGGTAAAGATTAGGCTTATGAATGAGCACAGGTACGATAGGCTTTCATACACAGAGGGCAAGAGCGAATTCATAATGGATATTTTGCGTGAGGCTCATGTTAATATTGCGTATTTTTGAGACGGAGGCGTTACCGTGATACAAGACAGGGGTTTGAGCGGCAGCACGTTGAAGATTATTGCTGTGATATCAATGCTTGTAGACCACACGTTTCTTGCTATTTTCGATAAAGTGTATATCGGCAAGAAGCTGCCTATGCCCGGGCTTTATCTTCAAAATGGCTTGCCCAATTATGAACACTGGATATTCGGGCTCGAAAGAGTGATGCGAGGCACCATAGGGCGGATAGCATTCCCCATATTCTGCTTTCTGCTTGTTCAGGGTTTTGTCCATACATCAAATAAGGGCAAGTACAAGCTCAGGTTATTCGTTTTTGCACTCCTGTCAGAAATACCGTTTAACCTGGCACTTCGGGATGAATTCCGTTTTGGCGCGTCAAATGTTCTTTTTACGCTGCTTTTGGGTCTTGTGTCGTTGGAAGTGATAGAAAAGGATTGGCACTTGGTCGTGCGAGGGTTGGCAGTAGCAGGCATAGTACTTTTGGCTGATTTATTGTGTTGTGACTACGGAGCGGCAGGGGTGCTGCTAATCGTAACAGCCAAAAGTACCATGCCTACTACTGCCGGCCCTCGCACCACCAGGTGCCAATCCTTTTCTATCACTTCCAACGACACAAGACCCAAAAGCAGCGTGAAA
>DUTL01000129.1 GCA_012842105.1 Candidatus Fermentithermobacillaceae bacterium
GCTATTATTGGCATAATACGGCCTACCAGAGGCAGCACAGCGTATGTGCCAACAAGCCGGCCGTACCTGGGATCCCCGGGATTCACGGCTATAGCTGTGTCGCCTAGCATGGTTTCAGGCCTTGTTGTGGCAACTGCGATGAAATCTGAATATTCGCTTGCAGGTTTTCCGGCGTGGGCTTCTGTTCCGGTTCGGGGTGAGCCCTGGCCCTCAAGCAGCGGATATTTGATGTAATACAGGTATCCGTCAGTATCCTCGTGTTCTACCTCAATGTCCGAGATTACCGTGCGGCAGCCGGGGCAGAAGTTCACCATATACTTTCCTCTGTATATAAGGCCTTCTTCATAGAGCCTTACGAACATTTCGTTTACTGCCTTGGAGCAGCCTTCGTCCATGGTAAAGCGTTCCCTTGACCAGTCGCACGATGCTCCCATTGTTTTGAGCTGGTCGGTGATAATGTGCCCGTACTTCTCTTTCCATTCCCATGCCCGTTCCAGAAACTTATCCCTTCCCAGTTCCCACCGGGAAGTGCCTTCCGCTGCTAGCATTTCTTCAATTTTGGCATGGGTGGCAATTGAAGCGTGGTCCGTTCCGGGCAGCCAAAGTGTTTTCTTGCCCAGCATCCTGTTGTACCTTACGAATATGTCCTGGAGCGTAGTGTCCAGGGCATGGCCCATGTGAAGCGCCCCTGTTACGTTTGGAGGCGGGATCACAATGGAGAATCTGGGTTTTCCCGGAGTGACGCTGGCCTTAAATAACTCATTCTCCATCCAATACTCATACCATTTGTTCTCGAAACTTTTGGGTTCATAAGCCTTAGGCAGGCTTCTTGATTCATGTTTCTCATGGTTGTTTCCCAATTTCTCTCACCTCTTATACAGAAATCTCGCAATACTTCGCCTGCGTATCTTGGAATTGCCGACATTGCCGGATACAAAAGTTATGGCCCCTCCGGCACAAGGACGAAGGGGCCTGGTTCGCGGTACCACCTTGTTTCCTGAACGCCCTAGGGTGCTTCTGCCAGGCTCCTACCAGGCAAACCATCTTGGGCGACAGGCTCTCTTAGCTTTAACGGGCTGCTTCCGTTCAGGCCTTTCAGCCTGAATCCTCAGGGGCGACCTTCAGTAAAACTCTTTCGCCAGGGCTCTCAGCCAGTGGCCCTGTTTTCTGTAGGAGGCGTTTTACCTACTCCTCCCCGTCATAGAATCTCCATAGAATGAGTTAACTGTTTCCATCATTATAGTCTTTGTAGCGAACATTATACTAATTTAACCTGGAAAATGGAAGTGACACGTTGGGGATGGTCCTAAATGCTTCAAAAGAAGCGTCGTGGACGGCGCCCTGAAACACCGGGGACGGGCCGACGGGCCTAAACGTTTCACCAAAGGTTTCAAACAAACGTCTATGACGGTCCGACGGCCCTAACGTTTCAAATGTTTCATATGACAGTGTTTCCACCCATATCATTCTTCTGATCCCCTTAGTTGGAGGAATGGCATATGCGGAAGCCGTTTCGCATCATGTTTTTTGCGAGGTGGAAGAAAGGCAGTTCAGGCAAAGCGCAGAGCAAGGCGCTTCCCGGCAAACACGCCGGAATGTTTCCGGTGAGGCGAACCCAGGCCAGGTGGTTGGCCGCCTATTTGTCTTTACTGGTACTTGCTGCTGTTTTCGCCTTGCATTATCTCGATTATTTCCCCATTGGAAACTGGGA
>DUTL01000130.1 GCA_012842105.1 Candidatus Fermentithermobacillaceae bacterium
AGCCTTTGGAAATACAATTGAAGGACGAATATCGTTATTCCTCGGGCGCCTCAGTTTCTTGTTGCGCGACTGGTTACAACCTATGTTTGGAGGCTAAGGCCACACTGTATTCACGCTGCAGGCGAATTGCAATCCAACATACACCCGGGTACTTTTTTATCAAGAGGTACCCGGGGTTATTTTTTGGCAGGCATACAAAAACGAACCTGCTAAACAATCCCAGAAGGAAACCATTTGGTGTATATCGAAAGTAATTAAAAACCCTTTAGTCGAGCCAATAACAGAGAAGGGAGCACGACTATGTATAATATCAGCGAGCTTATTCCAATTGAAGTACATGGCCATGAATCTATCTTTGACGATTGTAGCGCAATCATTGTGGGCAAACAAGCTTCCATAACAGGCGAAGTGCTCTTTGGACACAATGAAGATGATTATGGCAACAATGTCATGGTGCAACATCTGGTTCCCAGGGCAACCCACGAAGCAGGAGAGCAGCTTACATTTGAACCTGAGTGCGCCAAAATTCCCCAGGCCGCTGAAACATGGGCGTACCTGTGGTCTGAGACAAGAGCCGGTTGGAAAGCATCTTTCAGCGATACTTTTATCAACGAATGGGGAGTAGCAATCGCCAGCGACAGTTGCTCGAATTCCAGAGAAGACCGGCCCGAGTTAACAAACGGTGGAATTGGCTACGCACTGGGCCATGTTATTGCACAAAGAGCCAGAACAGCCAGAGAAGGTGTTGAAATTGCAGCAACTCTCGTAGATCATTACGGATACACTGCATCAGGACGAGCATACCAGATTGTAGATAAAACCGAGGGTTGGGTGTTTCAGGTTGTGCATGGGAAGCACTATGTGGCAAAGAGAGTGCCTGATGACGAAGTAATGTTCATGCCTAACTGGTACACAATCCATGAAGTGGACCTTTCAGATAAGGCCAATTACGTAGTATCTGACGACATTATCACGTACGCAATCAGCCGCGGCTGGTACACCCCGCAACGGCCGGGAGACTACAGTGACTTTAGTTTCGCAGTAGCTTACCAGGACCCGGGCAGGAAACAGGACGGGAACATTGTGCGCCACAAGAACGCCCTGAGGCTCATACTCAAAACAGAGCCAGACAACTTGCGGCCTTTTTCAGTGAAACCCCCTGAAAAACTTGGGGTTGAAGACGTAAAGCAAATCCTTCGGACCCATTACGAAGGGACCGAAGATGACATATCAACTGAATACTCTCTAAACCCCCACCGCACAGGCAAACGCACAATATGCACATCAACCACACTTGAAAGTTTTGTGATTCAGTTCCGGGAGCAACCCGAATTCACATGTATCTGGCGTACCCTGCTTAATCCATGCACCAGCCCGTATGTACCCTGGTACCTCGGGATTACCAAAATACCTGCCGGATACGGGTGGATACTGCCACAGGTAGCGCTTGGCAATCACTTCGATGTTCCCAATGCAGACCTGTCATACCGCCCGGGACGTGCGTGGTGGGCTTTCCAAAACGTCCAAGACCTTGCAGATGCTTCGTATGCCAAAGTAATTCCGGAGATAGCACAGAAGAGAGATGATCTCGAAAAGCAATGGGCTGATTCACAGGCTCAATTTGAGCAGTCTGTACATGAGGCTTTCAAACAAGATCCGCTAAAAACCAGGGCAATGCTCACAAACTACACTAATGCTCAGGCCGGCCTGGCGTGGCGTACCTGGAGGGCATTGTTTGATGAGCTAATGGAACCATAATAGATTGCATGCAGCAAGACCGGTTTTGGAATGGGGGCTTCTACGGAGGCCCCTAATCATCAGCCGTACCTGCTTGCTTTGTAATGACCGATTCTAGGTAATCTACACATTTACCGGCCAACGTTCCATCCTGTGACTCGACCATTATTCGAACCACAGGCTCTGTTCCTGAAGGGCGTACAAGCACTCTCCCCGTGCCCGCAAGGTCTTCGCTTACCCTCTTAATCGCTTGCTGAACCCCGGACGATTTCACAACCTGTCTAGGAAATTGTGACTTTACATTGACCAAGATCTGAGGTGTTTCCTTGACAACGGAAGCAAGTTCAGACAGGTTGCGGCCTGAACGGGCAAGAACTCCTGAGAGAAGCAGCGATGTGAGCATGCCGTCACCTGCAGGCAAAATATCACCAAAAATAATGTGGCCTGACTGTTCCCCGCCCAGGGTATAACCGCCGCGATCCATCTCCTCAAGGACAAAGCGGTCTCCAACGGGCGTCCTAAGCAACGTGATTCCGCACGAAGACAGATACTTTTCCAGCCCAAGATTCGCCATCACCGTGCCTACAACCGTGTCTCTGGCAAGCCGGCCGTGTTTCGCCATGTCTGAGGCCATAATAGCCATTATGTGGTCACCGCTCAGGACGTTGCCTTTCTCGTCCACCGCAATACACCTGTCGCCGTCTCCGTCATAAGCAAACCCTACATGATACTTGCCGCGCACTACCTCATCTGCCAGGCGTGACGGATTGGTTGAACCACAATCCCTATTGATATTCGCCCCATCGGGGCTGCAATTGATGAATCTCACATCTGCTTTGAAAGGGTTCCACACTCTGGCAGCCAGGTAAGCTGCAGAACCATTGGCTGCATCAACAAGAACCCTCAGCCCTGACATGCTGCTTTCAGGCAAGCAGGTTAGAAATTCAACATAGCTTTGAACCAGTTCGTTTCCGTCAATCACTGTGCCTATCTCGTTTCCCGTTGGTAAATGCCGCTTATCGAGTTTGCTTAGTATCATATTG
>DUTL01000131.1 GCA_012842105.1 Candidatus Fermentithermobacillaceae bacterium
ATGTATAGATTGCAGAGGCCGCGGAGATTGCAAAGACGGTGAAGATGGTAAAGACTGTAGGGACTGAGTTGGTTTCATGAACTGTCTTTCCGTACAAGGCCACATTTGGTAAGACTCCTTCGATTGCCTTATTTATTTCCACGTTTCTGATTAGATGACAGTGCTTCAAAACCAGGCCGGCCATGCAAATCATATGAACCACCTTGATCTCTGTCATGCCAAGCCAAGCGGGTATTCACATGGGTGTTCATGCCTGTTTGCAAGACGCAAAAACGAACGAATTTGTTCCCGGGCTATGGGTTTGACTATCCACCCTAAATGATCGTCTGTGTGAAGGTACGGGGACCGGCATTATGTGAAGGTAAAATAGTATTTCTCCTCGATGATCCATCCCACGACATGACTGTGGGCTGAACCTGTCCCTGGCCCTACCATAAGCTGCTATCTGGTGTTTTACAGTTACTTGCCTTTGCCTTCGGGTAACGGAATACACTCTTTAGCTGCCTTAACCACGAAATTTGCGTCTTGTATTGCTCTTTTTGCATCTTCTTTGCTATATTCGAGGCTAGGTATAAAATCCACCTCGCCGTAGAAGGCAAACTCGCGTTCCTTCCGCAACCAACGGGAAATATCTCTGAGTTGTTCGATATGTTGTTGGACCGGTTTCGGGAACATTGATTGATACTCAATCAGAAGATAGCCGACGTCGTGCACTTTTGGCGGCTCGATGCCAACTTGCCGCAGCATACCCTTAAGCGCCAGTTCCACTGCTTCTTGTGCTTCCCGTATTACATCTGAGAACGCTTCCTCCTCAAGCAGAATAGGAAGTATCTTGAGCCTTACGTCTGCTTTCAACAGATAGCTTTGAGCCAGGGTAATGTTTGTCATAGTTCAAACTCCTCACCTGGTTTAAGATCCGGTTTGAGTACCCAGTGCCAGGTGCTTCCGGTCCTTACTCTAACCGCCTTATTTTTGGAAAGGGTGTTTCTAAGTCTGTCTAGGTACCGCTGAAAGAACGAATCTCTATCGAACAATATCCTTGCATCGTCTATCATATCCAGGAAGATTAGCCCGCCGACGTTCATTTCAGCTTCTGTTCTAAAAATAGGGGACAATCTTGTATTGACGCCATGAACGGCCGCTTCGGCCAAATCATTTTCTAGTTTTGCTTCAATGGCGTCGAATTCCCTTACCCTGGCGATACGGCCGTGGGGCAGGTCTTTTGCTATCACAAGTATGTCGATATCTGAATCCGGTACAGGAGTCCGGCGGCCTACTGAACCGAATATGGCAAGAGTGGTAAGCCGCGGGCCATAGTACAATCCGGTTTCTACGCAAAGCCGTGTAAGCAGGTGGTCAAATACTCTCCTTAGCGAAGTGCTCAAATGGCCGTCGGTCTGCTTGGCGCTTTCCCGGCCTGAATTGACTGTTTCCAGGTGTTTCAGATTCTTATGAGCATTGTTGTAGTTCATAGGGCTCCTCCTATACATCTTGTCTAATCTTACCATGCCTGAGAACTAATTGGAATTTGAAATGCGTGCGATGTTTTAAAACCGGGACAAACCACGTTGTGGATTTGTAGTTATACCTGCAATTGAGGTATTGTTAACGCGGAACCGGCATGGTTTGGCTGCCGTCTTATCACGTAGGAAATGCTGTAACCTGCGGCCTACCCGGTATCAACAGGTATCCATCAACATGTCCATCGACATATACCGGCAGTAATTTTGAATAATTGGCAATGACCGGTCATAAGGAGGGTGTTTTGTATGAGATGTGTTCGGTTCACCAAAGCTGTCGTGGCCGTGATTCTTGCTCTAATCTTTGTGACAGCGCCCGTTTCTATGTTATATAACGGAGTGGCCTATTCTGCTCCTAACATGTCCAGGTTCTTTGTTTATTTTCCGTTGTATCTTCAATCGGGGATTCATCTTATGCCTGTTGAGTATCTGGTTCCGGCGACTGCAACCCCTGCACGGGAGGCAGTTGAGGCTCTCATAGCCGGGCTGCCGGATTACCTGGTGGAGTCTTCGGGGATGATGGTTGTTCCGTTGCCCAAGCAAACCAAAGTATTGAACATAAATGTGGAATACGGCATATGTACGGTAGATTTCTCCGGTGATATCAGAAATGTTTCAGTAGGCTCAGGGGGCGAAGCTGCGCTGCTCAATGCCATTGTTGAAACGCTGTGTCAATTTCAGGGCATAGACTCGGTCAGGATTCTAATTGACGGGATGCCCGCCGACAGCCTGGCAGGCCATGTGGATATTACACAACCTCGGGGCAGAAGCGAAAGCGACAGCAAGTGGTTTATGACTTTCCCTGATGCTTTACAGCACTGGGGTGGAGGGGCCATTGCGGCTCTTCAGGTCTCTGATGTAGTAGGTGGTTATCCAGACAATACGTTCAAGCCTGACAGAAATCTGACACGGGCCGAGTTTGTCAAGATGCTGGTGGAAACCGCCAAATTTCCTTATTTCACCGGAGGACATGAATCCTTTCCCTTTAAAGATGTGGTGGATCACTGGTGCCGGCCTTACATCGAAAGAGCTCTTGCAGCGGGAACTGTTTCGTCTGAAGATTATGGGCACACATTTAAGCCGGACGAAGCCCTGTCCAGGGAGGAAGCATGTTACCTGCTGATTAAGTGTTCAGATA
>DUTL01000132.1 GCA_012842105.1 Candidatus Fermentithermobacillaceae bacterium
AGGCCAGCGGTGCAACCTCTCTCCGCGTAACACCTTCAGGTATTAGACAGTACCAGCTTCATACTAGCAAAAAGCGACTGAGAGTGCAGCAAATTGGCTTTGATCTGCAACCGGTTGATTGGATAAAGGATTCTACCCTCCCTTAGTCGAATTATGTTCCTTTAGGATGTGTCTTTTCCACCGTGGCCCTGGGGAATTGCCCGGTTGGAAAACCCCATGGCAAAAACGAAGCAAAGATGGGATATCATATGTACTCATACTGGAAAACAAACCTTTACGTAGTGCTCGTGGTGGCATTTGTTGGTATGGCGTCGTTTACCCTTGTCACTCCCTTCCTGCCTTATGTACTCAAATCAATGGATATCACAGAGAACCTGGCAACCTGGTCAGGCTTTGCTTACGCAGCCTCGTTTTTGACCTCTGGCTTGATGGCCCCGGTTTGGGGATCTGTAGCAGACAAGTACGGTAAGCGAATTCAGCTCTTGAGGTCAGGAATGGGAATCGCCGTAACCTATGCTCTTTATCCCCTGGCCCGAACCCCAATACAATTCGTTATCCTGAGAGGGATAACCGGGCTGATGTCCGGTTTCATGCCGGCGACCACTTCCCTTGTGGCAACCAATACCCCTGAAGAACACATGGGTTATGCTCTCGGTATGCTCCAGGCGGCAAGTGCGGCAGGAACCATATCCGGCCCGTTGCTCGGGGGAGCCATGGTCAGCGGATTGGGAATACCTTTCACGTTCCGCCTATCTGCCGTGGTTCTGATATTTATTACAATTGCATCGTACGCACTGCTCAAGGAAGAAGTCATTGCAGGTAACCAAAAGATCAATATCATCGCCGATGTCAAGGAGTGTTTTGCAAACAGGGACTTAGTTGCAGTTTTTGTGTGTCTTTTTCTGGTTCAGGCAGCAATCCAGATGACTCAGCCCACATTGGTGCTTTACGTAGATGAAATCGCGCAACAGCAAGGCAAGAACTCAACCTTGATTAGCGGGACTGTCTATTCAGTTGCCGGACTGGGAACAGTCTTGGGTGCAGCGCTCGCGGCAAGGCAAGGAAAAAGCAGCCTGCCGAATGCAAACACAACCACGGTCAATGACACCGTCACCTCCTCCACGTGCAGTTCAAAGATACCACAGATTTCAGGCTCAAAAGCCTCACCTCTCATGTTACGGCTAAAGAGCATAGTCCGCTTAAATGCCTCGCCAGGGCAACTGTTTACCATAGGGCTCACCGGATCGGCTTTGGCCATTGCACTTCAAGGCACATGGGTAAACCTTATGGCTATCTCCGGCTTCAGGATGGCTTTTGGGCTCTTTAACGGAATAGTCGCCGTGGCCGGCAACGTGCTCGCTGCACAAGCCGTGTCAAGGGATTTTAGGGGCCGTGCTTTCGGAGTGCTGAACGGCGTGCTGCCTCTAGGCTCTGTGACCGGGCCTGTAATAGGAGGCGCTATGGGAGACTCTCTTGGGCTTGGAAGCTCTTTTTATGCTTCAGGTGCAGTATTCCTTCTATCCGCAGGTGTATTCAAGACGTTCGGGAAAAGGAAAACCGTTCAGCCAGACCAAGGAAACAACCGGTGATTTTGTCTGTCAGAACGCGATACTGTCATAATTACACCTCCTTTCTTAGAACCATATTGCTGCGCCTGGCCTCACGGCTCCAGGTACTCTTGCAGTGCATCGTAGACCTCCAGGGCCGGGCGGGCCATAACAAATCTCGGGCCCCTGTGGAATCTGGTACCGCTGTGCAAAAACGCGATGATCTTTCCATCCTGGATAATAGGGCCCCCGCTCATGCCCGGGCCAACACCGGCCTCGTCATCAAGAGACTCCAGTACAAGGAAATGGTTATTGTTCATCATACAGAACCCAATGACTTTGACGGGGATATCTCCATTGCTCAGGGTGCAGATAACAGCTTCTTTTCCAACTTTCACATCTCCCGCCCCTGCAAGCGGAAGTGCCTTCCGGTCGGGATCCGGACACTTGAGCCCTGAAAAAACGACTCCATGGTCGCAATCAGCCAGGACAGCAGCCGGACGAGATGAGCCTGAAACCAAAGCCTCGCTGGTTGGGGAAATATCGGGAGTATCACCGGCTTCCCTGCCGCATGAGTGAGCAGCAACAACGCACGGGCCGCCCTCCGGCATATAAAAACACACAATCACTCCTGAAGTCTTCACAACTGACCGTGATCCCTGCTGGCCCGTAACCGACCATTGCAGCGATTCACCGCCCGGTATGACCGAGACATCCAGTTCCGGCAGCTGTTGAAGCGGTGTCTCAGATGCCATCTCGTATGCGATCAAGTCCCCTCCCACAGCATAAGTGCAGACGCCTATTGCCAGAAGGAAAGCAATAAGCGGTACCCACCAGCGCCTGTAAAGGGTATGAGCACAGAAACAGAAAACGCCCATAAGGATTAACAGCCGGCCTTGCTCGCGTAGAACCCGAAAAGGGAGTGCCAATATTGCCGCCATACACAGAGCCATGACAATTCCGGCAATTACCTGCCGCCTATTTTTCAAAATCCACTCTCTAGGTTTCATCATCTGAGCTCCCCCCCTGAGGAAGAAAAAGGGGCGTTTTGCATGGGGGGGAGCTCAGATGATGAAACCTAGAGAGTGGATTTTGAAAAATAGGCGGC
>DUTL01000133.1 GCA_012842105.1 Candidatus Fermentithermobacillaceae bacterium
CAAGCGCACAATAGACCTTCGCTTCATACTCGGTAAACCCTATCTCTTGCAAGGCCTGAATGATATCCAAACCAACCGCCTCCTTGTAACGTCACCGCCAAGAGCTGTGCCGGTCTGCGGCCATAACCGGAGGTAATAACTACTCTAGTTGTTACGTCACTACTGCTATAGTTATTATCGGCAATTGCAAGAAGGACGTCAAGACTTAAATACAAAAACCCGCAGACATTTTACTCATGCCCATAGGGGAGATGCGGACTACAGTGAAGTTTCTGTTACTTGTGACTGTCTTCAGGCCAGTCAATGAGGACTCATTTGTAGTCAATCCATTGGATGTTCAATTCCTTGATGAAAAGGCACGATATGACAATGAAAATTACCTGGTAAAGGATGGTATGCTCCGCCGAAAAAAATTCACCCACTGTAACTTTATATTGGATCTCAGCAGATCTGCGAACGGTATTGCTTTCCTATTCTCCAGGCTGTAACGCACTAAAACAGACGGTGACAATAACACGGTACACATTCCAGCAATACTTGATATAAAACCTGTCACCAGAGATTCCTTGTTTCTCTTTTGACGGATATTGTGAGTTAAATATCCGCCTCATAGCCTTGGGCAGCGCCAGAAAGATCGTCACCAAAACGTGCACGATAAACCTGCCGTTATCATGCATGTAGTGATTTATGTGCTTTGCCACAAAATTGTCAAGGCCGTTTGCAGTGAAGGTGTAATATCCGTAATCATCGCCATAAGCAGCTACATTCTAGTTTATCAGAAACGTTGCCGCAAATACCATTACAGTAAGAATGAGCGGGATATTATGCTTTACGATCCTTCTACTCTGAACATTCAGACCTCATAACCAGCCAAGCTGAAAAGCAGGCTCATCATATATAGCCATGTGTGCCCGCGTATTAATGTCGCCATGATGACATGATGAGAGGAGAAAATAATTTGCTCATACTATTGAGACATTCAATTTAACTCAGCAAACTCAACATCGAGTCTGGCATTCAATCAGCCGAACACAGCATCTCAGCACACATGTCATCTGTTACAAGCATATCAAGGTGTTTGCCCTTCAGAGCAGCCAGTATCGCAGCAGGTTTGGTCTTGCCTCCAGCCACGCCAATGATCAACTTGGTTTTGCGAAGATTCTCCAAACTGACTGCCATAAGAAGGTCACGTTCTCCCTCCATGGTATTGCCTTTGCTGTCGATAAACCGGCCACAAATGTCGGCCGCTACTATCCTACCCTCACGGGCTTCTGAGGCCTTGACCCTTGCCGAAAATCCAGGATCTCTGCTAAGCCCAATGGCCCCGATACCAACAACCGCAACACCGAGTGAATCCCAGTGCTTAACACAGGCGGCCACGAACGTGTCTTTAAGCAAGGCACTCTTAATTTCGGTTGAACTAACATAATATGGTACATTCAGATAGATGCATCTTGCGCCAAAAACTTCTGCAGTATGGCGGGCCATCTCATTTACCTGAAAGTACGAATCAAACAGGCCTGCGCTACCGGCTAAAGGCACTACATAAGACGAAGGTAACGGAACTTTCCCGGGTAGTTGATTCACGGTTTGATAAATCGTTGTACCCCGTCCGATTCCGATAGTATCGCCGTCTTTCACGTGCGACTCCAAAAGCCGTGCCCCCGCCCGGCCAATTCGCTGCTTAACCACATCATCATCATGTGACCCCGCTACAACAACGGCCTTTTTCAAACAATATAATGCCTCTAACCGCCGCGACAACTCGGCCAGCCCGACTCTTGGGTCAACGATAGAGATTCGGACTATACCCTTGTCTCTTGCAGTTGATAACAGCCTAGACACAGATACCCTGGAAACACCAATCACATTAGCTATTTCTTGTTGAGTTAGCCCCTGCTCATAGTACATTTCGCATACGTTCAGCAGCAAATCGATATCCTGGCCATCCTCACACAAAGCCAAATACTCCACCACCTGTTAACCTGTCATCCAGAGAACATTGCACTTAGGCCACAACTCGTGGCCAACCACCGCTTTCCCGCACATTCGCTCCTACATATGTTCACATTCGACCTAGACATAGACAGTCCTTCTTTCCTGGTACACTTTTCAGGGAATTTGGTAACAGATGAAAAGAACTGTACACAATAGTGAAGCCACTATTTCGGAAGTAAGGGGCTTGTGACGACTACAGTACTCGTCCAGGTGAACAGGCCATCGCCTTGGTTATGTAAGACTTCCCTGCTGAGGCAAAGCCGCAGCCATCCACTAAAGAAAGAAGTCTGCCACAGTACCGGAAGCCACAACGTCGAGGAAATAAACTACGGTGCGTGACCATATGAACAGCTGAGCGTTCTTCAGACTGAACTAAGTTAATGAAGCTGATCAGGATTATCCATCCACATACTGGGATTAGCATCTCCCTGGCAAGATGGTCAGTATCCGCTTTCCCTCTTACCTCTCAACACCCTTCGAGCCTCACGCTCAATATCCCTTTCGCGAATGGCCTCGCGCTTATCATACACTTTCTTTCCCCGGGCGAGTGCCAGCTCCACCTTGGCCTTACCATCCCTAAAATAGATAGACAGGGGTACAAGAGTATACCCCTTCTGGACCACTTTAGACGAAAGCCTCCTTATTTCACTCTTGTGGAGCAGCAAACGCCTTGGCCTGAGAGGATCATGGTTGAACCTGGCTGCCGGCTCGTATTGATCGATATGGGCGTTTCGCAAAAACACCTCATTGCCTGTAACCTGGGCATAGCTGTCCTGCAAACTGGCCCTGCCCATGCGAAGAGACTTGACCTCTGTCCCGATCAAAGCAATACCGGCCTCCATGACCTCTTCAATTGCGTAATCATGCCTGGCCTTTCTGTTTCTAACCACTGTTTTCACATTGTCTCGCCTTTTCATGACTCCTGTAGCACAATTCCCGGCCGCCTCTGCATATTTCAGCAGCCAGACCGGGATACTGCCGGCACACTCTCTCCTCTCGCGAAGCAATGGAATAGTTCCAAGGACAACGGGGTGGGGGGCCCCCTGCTACAACCCCAGTTTCTCTGAAATTCCCTGCATGGCTTCCAGTCCAAGTGAGACAAACTCTCTCACAGAAAGCCCCAATTCAGAGCAAGCACGAATAATGTCGCGGTTGGCCCCTCTGGCAAATGACCTCTCACTCATTCTGTTTATGACAAAGTCAGTATCGATGCCCGAAAGTTTCTTCCTGGGTGAAATAAGGGCAGAAGCTACAATGAGCCCGGTAAGGGGATCGGCAGAGTACAAGGCTTTGGACATCTTCGTTTCCCTGGGAAA
>DUTL01000134.1 GCA_012842105.1 Candidatus Fermentithermobacillaceae bacterium
GGCCGCGCCTGTGAAGTAGAATCGGCTGCTTCTGGACAGGCTCGACCCGGATTGGCACAAAACGCTGGCAGAGGGCGCCGGGACTATGCAATCCCTGCTTATGAAGGCGGTATCCAGCCGAGACATGCTCCCTGCCCACCGGGCGGCAACCGGCGAGGCCAACCTCGGCCTTCTCCCACAAGTGGAAACCGTGCTGGAAAACTGCGGGTATAACGACATCCTCATAGCTGAACAAGCTCACGAGGCCAGCCGCCAGAAGCAAATAGCATCCTTATTTGACACTCTGCAAAACGGGCCAGGGTTCACGATACAAATCGAAGTTCCCCCGAATACGACGTTCATATTTAACCCCTCTAGTATGCTGGGAGTCAACCCTACCACCAAGTTTCATACATGCAAATTCGGCATAAGGGCTAAATGCGGTGCTCAGGTAGACATAGAACGCCTGTGCCTTGAAGAACGGGAGAAGGAGGTTGGGCAAACTCAGGCCGCAGATGTTTCGCCGGATCACAGCGCACCTGGCTTACGGGCACATGTCATCACCGTGCGTATTCCCGAACCGCCCGAAATCACTGAAACCGGCGGCGTCTTTCACCTGTCAGGGCAAGAACTGTCTATTAAGGCACCGTCCGCTGCCGTCACTGAAATCGAAGGTGGATACTATATCAGGTTTCAATGAGAGCGTGTGTCTTCAAACATCCGCTAATATCCGTGCCATGCCCAGATCCGTGAGTTTGCCATATTGTAGGGTAAACGTCGTAACGGCAGGCGAAATACCATAGGAAGGCCGTAAGATGGAACAAGCAAGGAACCACTTGTTAATTGGAACGCAAGGGAGGTTTGCTCAGCTTCACATGGCAACAGTTGTATGAATTCCATACAGATTTCGCCCGAGGCTGCCGGAGGCTGTATGAATTTCAAGCTGCTGTATGAAAAAACTACTGCTTTTCACACGAGCTGTCTGTTTTTCATACCGGTTTACGAAAAGCTGTATGATTTCCATACAGGCTCAGCCCGAAGCTGTATGAATTTCAAGCTGATGTATGAAAAAACTACTGCTTTTCACACGAGCTGTCTGTTTTTCATACCGGTTTACGAAAAGCTGTATGATTTCCGTACAGGTTCAGCCCGAAGCTGTACGAATTTCAAGCTGCTGTATGAAAAAACTACTGCTCTGCAAATAGCTGTTGTCATATAACTGGGTTCCGTTGAAAACGACAAGTCTTGGCGTCGACTACTACAACGAACCTCACTGAAGACGTCTCTTTCTATGAAAAGGGGCACCTGACGTTCCCCACGAATTCAGAGGAACCCCCAAAGGAACCTCCCGAAGGTACTCCCGGAGGAACCCCCGAAGGAACTCCCACTGTCTACACAAACCTGCCCCTTCCGGTCACCTTCCAGACATCCTCAATCTTGCCATTGCGCACTGCGTAGATGATATCGTGCAGGTTAACGGTGGTGCAGCAGTGGCTGGGTATGAGAAGTACCTTGTCGCCTATCCCCAGAGGCTTCGCAGGTTTGGCATACTTGTCGTTCAGTTCTTTGAAACCCGGCAACTGATGGGGGTTATCACTTGGCCTAAGACTGACATGTTCCTCTGACATGTTGGAAACCTTGACACCGTAAGACGGCAAAGTAGATATGATGCCGAACTCTCTTGACATGGACTTCAGCCCGGCATCACAGATGTACAGATCCGGCTCGGGATGGCTCGTGATTGTGGCTACCACAGCCAGCGAGTGTCTGAAGCCAACACCTGCGGTATCGCCGTAGCGAACATCCATGAAGATGAAAGACCCGGCTTCGATATCGGTGAGGCCTTGCCTCCTACCGGCGAACTGAAAGGTTCCGGTTCCTGCGGCGCTCACAATCTCTGAGTCCAACCCTGCCTTCTCCTCTATGGCGTCGCGGAAACTCAGCAGAATATCATATGCTCCGTTGGCCGCGGCTTTTCTGGCCTCAAAATCAGGCATGAACACAGCGAAACCCTCGTAGCCCATAACCCCCGCGTACCAAACGCCTGGCAGCGTCGAGGCCAATTTAGCGATCTCCACTGCTTCCTCAACAGTCCGTACTCCGCCTCGCTTATTGCCTACCTCAACCTCGATGACAATGCCGACTTTTCCGCCCTGCTTGGCAGACTCCCGTGAAATGTCCTGAAGGTTCTCCTTTGTGTCGACGGCAACCTTGAGGTTGGTCTTCTTTGATAGAGCAGCAAGCCTCTTGATTTTCCTGTGCCCTACCACCTGGTTAGCGATTAAGATATCCGGCAGCCCGCCCTCGGCCATCGCCTCTGCTTCACCCACTTTAGCGCAGCAAATACCTAAAGCACCCTTAGCCATCTGAGCCAGTGCAATTTGAGGTGTCTTGTGGGTCTTAGCGTGAGGCCTGATTCCCACTCCCGCCCCACTCTTCTTTAGAAAGGCCATCATCTTCTCCATGTTGGCTTCCATGATGTCTAGGTCCACCATCAACGCGGGCGTCTCCAGTTCACTTATAGGCTGGCCTATAACTTCCTTGATGTACTCACTATACTCACTAATGTTCTCACTGTACCCACTGCAACAATCTTTCCTGGCCATTGTGAGTTCATCCCCCTCCATCCATTTTCTGCCGTTTCCGCTGTTTCCGAAAAACCCGGGCGCAGACGTCTCCACGAATCCGATGCCTCAACCACCAGAATTTCTTCAGATGCCAAAACCTTTCAAGGGCTAGAATTCCTCAAGTCTAGAACCACTCACGCAGTTTTGGTTTCTCATCAAGCAGTTCCGTGTATTTGGTTCCGGCCCCTGTGTTGAGTATTAGCACCGGATCGTCAGGCCCTACAAGATTCATCGCCCGGATGGCCTTTGCGGCCCTGACAGCTGCAGCCCCTTCAGGGCAGATCAGCATACCCTCGGTGCTTGAAACATGCTTCCAGGTATCGAGAATCTCCTCATCGGTGACGGCCACCGCTACACCTCCGGACTCCCGGACGGCCTCAAGTACCAGGAAATCGCCTAACGCTGATGGAACCCGGATACCTGCTGCCAAAGTGTGAGCGCCCTGGAAAAACCCGGCTTTGCTCTTGCCTTCATTGAAGGCCCGCACTATGGGAGCGCAGCCTGTGGACTGAACGGCTACCATCTTCGGCAAGTTCCCTGAGACCAAACCTAACTCCTTGAGCTCGTTGAACGCTTTCCACATGCCAATGAGGCCTACCCCTCCCCCGGTTGGGTAGATAATAGCCGCAGGAAGATGGCCTCTGAACTGCTCCCAGATCTCAAGCCCCATGGTTTTCTTACCCTCTATCCGGTAAGGCTCCTTAAGCGTAGCCACTTCAAACCAACCATGTTTGAGGACTCCTTGGTGAATAGCTCTGCCTGCATCTGATATAAGCCCTTTCACCAGGTAAGCCTCTGCGCCGTAAGCCACACATTCAGCTTGATTGACGGCCGGTGCATCTTCAGGCATGGCAACGATCATCCTGAGCCCTGCGCCGGCAGAATATGCCGCCCAGGCTGCTCCCGCGTTGCCGGCAGTAGGCATGGCAAGCACCTTGGCACCAAGTTCTTTGGCCTTCGATACGCCAACGGCTGCGCCTCTGGCTTTGAAAGTAGCTGTTGGGTTGAGCCCCTCGTCTTTGAGGAAGAGATGCTTGATACCGTAGGCTTTTCCCATTTGCGCCATGGGTAAGACCGGGGTCCCGCCCTCCCCAAGCGTCACCACGTTGTCCCGGGAATGCACAGGCAATAGTTCCCAATAGCGCCACAAACTTTGTGGCCTTGTTCTCCATACCCCGGGGTCGAATTCCTTCTTCAAATCGTCAAGCCGGTATTTCACAAGAAGCGGCGCACCACATTCACACAGATTGTACAGTTTGCCGGCATCATACGTCTTGTGGCATTTGGGACATTCCAGTTCCCTA
>DUTL01000135.1 GCA_012842105.1 Candidatus Fermentithermobacillaceae bacterium
ATAACAGGAAGGATTAGGCGTTCTGCGCATCGAATATAGGAAGCGCTACAATTGCATTCAATTTCAAAAGTGCAGGTTTCTACATTTGTTTTATGGTGAACGCAGAGGTAGCGGTATGTCGAGGCCGAACCGGTCCTAAAGGAACTCAATTAGAATAGAAGATAAAAAGCACAAACTCTTCAATACAGTAACTTATCCACTTGTAATCGCAGCTGCCAGATTCAACTGTGTTATTGCAGACGGAATCCGGCTTACTCCACTAACGGCAGTCTTGTTCACGCCAGGCGTAAAAGGTGTAGTTGTTTGGAAACCCTCCGGTGCGTAACTTTGTGCCCAAACGCCAAAGATGATGATTTACCGCACGTAGATGAAAGGGCCTAAGGGTAGCCATGAGGGGGCCAGGACGGCAGTGGGAAAAGTGTTTTCAGAGTATGGCGGTACTAATGGAATGCAGGTTTTCGGGTGGGGGATGTGTTCTAAGTGCATTTGGCTGCTGGTTTCGGGACTATCAGTTCCATCCGCTCCGGTAAAGTGTAGTTTTCGGATCCCGGTTTGATTCAAGCGTAGTTTCGGAGAAGAGGGTAACCTCACAAGAAAAGAAAGGAAAGAGGGGAAGGATAGACAAAATGTGGAAAAAGGCTGGAGTAGTTTTGTCATTAGTGCTTGCAGTTGCGCTGTTCATGGCTGGCTGCACGCCGAAAGTTGATCCGGAACCCGCTGATGTTCGTACTGTTGGTGGGTCTATTACTTACGGCATGTCGGGAGATCCGGTGATTTTCAACCCAATCCTGTATACCGATTCTCCCTCATCGTTCGTAATCGGAAGAGTATATAGCGGGTTGGTTAGGGCCAACGAAGACCTTGAGATGATTCCAGACCTGGCAGAGTCGTGGAGTTTTTCTGACGATGGCCTGGTTTGGACATTTAAGCTCAGGGAAGACGCCAGGTTCCATGACGGGGAGCCGCTTACTTCTGCAGACGTGAAGTATACCTACGATGCGATAAAACACCCTGACTATACCGGTATTAGGGCAACCAATTTCAGGTCGGTTGAAAAGATCGAAGCCCCCGACCCTTACACTGTAGTGTTTTATCTGAGCGAACCGTTTGCTCCTATGATCACCTACCTGGGTTACGGGATTCTTCCAAAGCATATTTTCGAGCAGACATCTATCAAAGAGATGAAGGAAAACGAGGCCAACATGGAACCGGTAGGAACCGGCCCCTACAAGTTCGTTGAGTGGCAAAGAGGCCAGCACCTCATTCTTGAAGCTAATGAAGATTACTATGGCGAAGGCCCTTTCATAGAGCAGGTAATAATCAAGTTCTACCAGGATGAGCAGGTTATGCTGGCTGCCCTTGAAAAGGGTGACATTGACTACATGGGCTCTATCCCGCCGGATGATATTGAGAGAGTGGTGGCCGAGTATTCAGACCGGTTGGAGTTTGCAGAATTACCTGCCAATGGTTACACCTATATCGGTTTGAAACAGAACCATCCAATCCTAAAGGACGTGACGGTAAGAAAAGCCCTTGTGTATGGGTTAAACAGGCATGCGATCGTTGACGATATTCTGCTGGGTTACGGCACTGTGATGAACGCTAACATTCCTCCGGTTTCCTGGGCATATGCTGAAGGTGAACTTGAAGATTACGCATATAACCCTGAAAAAGCCAAAGAACTTCTGGAAGGGGCCGGATGGGTGGAAGGCCCGGACGGAATCAGGGTGAAAGACGGAGAACGGCTCAGTTTCACATTGATTACCGATTCAGGATCCAAACTATATGAGTCTATTATGATGATTGTTCAGGAAGACTGGGAGAATATCGGCGTGGAAATGAAGCCTGAGTTTATCGAATGGTCAGTGCTTTGCGACCAATACCTTGATGTAGCGCAATTTGAAGCTTACATGCTTGGTTGGAGCCTTGGGCTCGATCCCGATTTCTTCAACACTTTCCACTCAGCCGCTGCAGTAGATGAGGAAGGGAACCTTGTTGGATTCAACGACGTTGAGTTCAAGAGTGAGAGACTCGACGAGTTGCTTGAAGACGGCCGTAGAGAAATGGATCAGGAGAAGAGAAAAGAGATATACGTGGAAGCCCAGAGGATAATCAACGACGAACTGCCATATGTATTTCTGTACACAAGAAACTATGTGGCCGCTATCGATAAAAAGATCAAGGGAGTCGTATGGTCTACTTTGGGCCCCATGTTCCCGGAGAAGTGGTACATCGAGGAATAGGCTTAGTTAGGGTATAGTGGCGCACGTTGCGACTTAGCAATGCTTGCAAGACGAAACCGGCCAAGAGTAATGCAAGGTGGCCGTTAAGGTGCGCCATTCAAACTGACAGCAATGGTTGGGTGGGGTTTGATAGATGTCCCCACCCAACCATGCCAGAGGAGAGGTAGCAAGTGCTCAACTATGTTGTTCGCAGGATACTGCAGGTTATTCCGCTACTAATCGGAATCTCAATAATCAATTTTTTCATCATGCACCTTGCTCCAGGCGACCCGGTTCTTCTCTTAACAGAGCGTAATGCAACTGCAGAAGAAGTTGCAAGAATCAGAGCCCTGTACGGGTTAGACGCTCCGATTCATATACAATACATCCGCTGGTTAAGGCAGGTACTCAAGGGGGACTTTGGCCGTTCCTTTGTTGACGGTAGGCCTGTCATAGATCATATTCTGGACAGGCTGCCATACACTCTGTACCTGAACTTTGTAGTTATGATAATAATCTATGCATTGTCTATACCTATAGGTAATATTTCAGCCCTAAAACAATACTCGCTATTCGACCACGTCGTAACATTCTTTGCATTCCTTGGCCAGGCTTTGCCGAGTTTCTGGTTTGCTCTTCTACTGATATACGCCGTGGGAATAAAATCAAGCTGGTTGCCTATTTCAGGTGTTGCAACTATAGGTGTGACCATGAAAAGACACGGGCTTTGGGCTGTTCTTCTTGACAGGGCGAAGCACCTGATTTTGCCGGTGACTGTCATTTCCTTGGGAAGTATGGCAGGAATTACACGGTACATGAGGTCGAGCATGTTAGAGGTCATCAGGCAAGACTATATCCGTACAGCCAGAGCAAAAGGCTTGCCCGAAAGCGTGGTCATTCGTAAACATGCTCTTAGAAATGCCCTCTTGCCCATAGTCACCCTTGTTGGGTTTGAACTTCCAATTTTGTTCAGCGGCTCTGTAATAATCGAGACTATTTTCTCCTGGCCTGGCCTGGGCCTGCTTTCGATAAGAGCGGTGTTCCAAAGAGACTATCAGATAGTCATGGCGCTCAACATGATAGGAGCGTTTCTCATGGTTGCAGGAAACTTTCTTGCAGATATTCTTTATGTACTTGTTGACCCCAGAATCAAGTATTCGTAGAAGCGGTGATGACTCATGGCAGCAGAGAGTAAACTACCCCCTGAGCAATTTGACCAGAACTTCGGGGGCGATGCACTAACGCTAAAACCTGAAAGCTATTTGAAGATGGTCTGGCGACGCTTCAAACGCCACAAACTCGCAATGGCCGGGTTATGTTTCTTGATTGTCATGTATGTAGTAGCCATTTTTGCCCCCTATATAGCAACCCAATCTTACAGGCACGTTGATCCTCCCAACAGGCTGCAGGGAATGTCAGAAGAACACTGGATGGGGACGGATAACATCGGAAGAGACCTTTTCAGCCGTGTCATATGGGGAAGCCGGATAAGTTTATCTGTAGGGTTTGTGGCAGCAGGCGTAGCAGTGCTTTTGGGCACGGTTATTGGGGCGCTGGCAGGTTATTTTGGCGGGGCAATCGACAATATGCTCATGCGGTTCACAGAAATGGTAATGTCGTTTCCAACTTTCTTCCTGCTAATAACAATAATCTCTATTGTTGAAAGAAGCATCTTTAATATAATGCTGGTAATTGGAATTACGTCATGGCCCGGGCTTGCAAGGATGGTAAGGGGCCAGTTCTTGTCCTTGCGTGAGCAGGAGTTTGTGCTCGCTGCACGGGCACTTGGCGCAAGCAACACCAGGATAATCTTCAGGCATATTCTTCCCAATGCTATGGCGCCTATCATTGTATCAGCCACCTTGCGGATTGGCGGAGCCATCCTCACCGAATCGGGCCTGAGTTTTCTGGGGCTCGGTGTTCAAGAACCATTTCCCAGCTGGGGCAGTATTATCAATACAGGGCGCACGTTTTTGCGACAGGCCCCATGGATAACCACTTTCCCTGGGATACTCATATTTCTCACAGTGCTTTCATTTAACTACGTGGGTGACGGTTTGCGAGACGCCCTTGATCCGAGGTTAAAAGAGTAAGATGTTTGGTATCTGGTTGAAGGCCCTGAGAAAATGCTTGCGGGAACCCAGGAAGCGTACCGGTTTGTGTTTTGGAGTATTGGTTGCCACCGGGCTTATTATTCTACACCTCACTTGTGGCACCTTATACTTAGCCCGGGCAGGCAAAGCATGCGGCCCGGCATGTGGTCCTGCATGCAGTTTGGCATGCAGTTCGGGCACTGCCTACGCTGTGGGTGCTACAGGTGTTGGAGCCTTCACCGGCGTTGTGGGTGTTGGCCCCACTACTATTGCCGCTACTGCCTCAAACGAGGGAGAATTTGATCCTTCGTACCAATCTATGGGAAACACCTGCGAAACTGACTCAGCCGGCGGCTGTGGCCGTATTCTGGCCGCTCAGTCCAAGCTCCCACAGTGGCCGGAGGAATTCGGTAAGCCTCATAATATTGTCCGGGCTTCAAGGTGGCCGGGGTACAAAGCGGTGATGGGGCCTGATTCAACCATCTGGTGCATTACCCTGGATAATCCAGACGGGAGCAAAGGGGTTCTTGTGCTTACTCGTGTTGATAAGAATATGGCTGTACAGGATACTCTGAAAATTGAGCCTCTACAAGGAGATATGGTCAATTTCGATGTGGCAGTCTTGAATGATAGCGCAATACTGTTTTGGGCAGAGAAGCGGGGCGACGATTACCATATTCTTGCAAAGCAGATATGGCTGTTTCCTGAACAGCCGGAAGGTTCTTTCGGCTTGTCTGATACATGGACATTCTTGGTGGTTGGCAGCGTAGTTCAGGATGTTGCAGTGTCAGTTACAGGCGGCAAGGTATTCTTTGGATGGGTTGATCAGGAAGAGGGGCGCCCGGGAGCATTTGTCTCCCAGGTGGAAGCCGGTATTTTTGAAAGTGGTTCAGCCGGAACCAAGGGTACTGAACACCTGGTTCAAAAGGCGTTACAGGGTTTGCCCAGGGTCCGGATGTCTGATCCTGGTGTTTCAGTGAGATCTATCAGCCTTATTCCCGCTCCTGACGGAGTATGGGCATCCTGGGTTGAAGCCGGGCAAATCGTGAACCGGATAATACTCAGCCCCTATTTGGATTGTGATCCAAAACCTGCGATTCAAATCCTGCAGACTGCAGCCACAGACCTTCGAGGCATAGCGCCTCTGGTTGCGGA
>DUTL01000136.1 GCA_012842105.1 Candidatus Fermentithermobacillaceae bacterium
ACCCCAGAAAGACAGGCGCCGATAAAGCCCCCATGCGTTGTCAACTACGTAAGGCACATCGAATTCCCTGGCAAGTTCGGCCATGCCTTTTTGCAGAACCGGGGCTCCTGACTCGTCTTTCACTGAATACCCGTATCCCGGGGTGTCGTAGCCCAGTGACGAGAACCCTGATAGGTAAGGAGCGTGGGTTTCAGCGGTGGCTGCGATTACTTCAAGAGATGCTTCAGGATCAACTTTGGTCAGCAGTGGAACAGGGTGATACTTAATGCCGTGGTTCGGGTATTGCCCCCCTTCAAGGGGTACGATAACCACATCGAGATTGTCCAGGCGTTTTCCGGAAAAACCGAACTCGCCGGGTGTGGCGCCTCTGTCTGCAATGATTTCCTTGTATTTAGCCGGCACCGGACGTCCATAACCTGCTTGATGGTGCATGTGTTTTTCGTAAGGCACTATGTATCTTGCACGGTATTTGTCTCCGCGCCCGGTCAGGGGTGGCGAGAACAAGGTGTCGAAAGTTACCCATAGGCCGCCTTCGCAGGTGTTTACAGGACAAGCATCGAACTCATCGCCATAGACATCCTTAACAATCTCTCTGATTTCATCAACCAACCGTGCCAGGGGGATCACTTGCTGTTCTCCTTGTGTGATAGCTTCCAGGACATTCCTCCGCATTGGTGCGGGGCAGCCTGAGATAGCGCCTGTGAGGCCTATCTGCCCTTTCAGAGCGGTGATGCCTAAATCTTCGGCCACCCTTCGGGCCTCTGCATAAATTTCTTGGGTGTTCGCCTGCAGATGCTTATACATTTGAAACTTGTACTTGAAGTTAGACATAGAACCTGTTCCCACCTTTTCTTTTTGCTGATTACTGCTTTTTGCCTGAACGTTCCCTGGAAATACTGTGTGCACGAAAGATTACCGGGATACCTACTGCTAACCCCCTGTCCTCACCTGACTCAAGATTTCCTTGTACCACCATGTTCATGTGGTTTGGAAAATGAGACAGGTCGTAGCCTGCCAAAGTACCCAGATAGCCTTTTTCGGTCAGAACGTCATCTCTGTGCAGCATAACTCCTCCATTTAAAAACTCAACAAAAGCAATGTACGCTATTCTCTGAACTTTACGGCCAGGGGCTGCATTTTCGTCAGTGACGATTAGTTCGTGAACTTCGCCTTGCTTTATGGCTCGTGACGGCTGGGGGATAAGTTCAAGGTTGCGGTTGTCAAGATGGCCCCGGAGAACCGCAACAACCCTTGCTGAGAGATCGGTTCTTTGCACGTAGTAATTCGTGTTGACAAGGTTCCGTGTATAAGGGTCAGTATCTAACATCATACTCACTCCTCATCATGGATGAGCAAGTTCAGTATAACACAGGGAACCAAAACCTACAATACACGCGCTTATGTTTGGCAACGGCATTTTTCCTTACAATTGTTTTCAAATCTTTCGATAGGACTCAAGAGGGCACTGTCATTCAAAGGTATAGAACGGAGGACACAGATATGCAGCTCGGCCATGAACAGCGTGCCTCTGGTTTAGCCTGGGTTGAGAAAGGGC
>DUTL01000137.1 GCA_012842105.1 Candidatus Fermentithermobacillaceae bacterium
ATTAGGGACTAACCGGGCAGCCTGTTGGGCAAGCCCCGATTGTCTCCGAAGTAATTGCAAGAGGCTAGGAGATGATTAACGGCCAATGATAAGGCTAAAACCCTTGTTGAGGAGTTGAAACCGTGATCATCTCCTAGCCTCTTGCAATTACTTCGGAGACAATCGGGGCTTGCCCAACAGGCTGCCCGGTTAGTCCCTAATGCTCAGCCAGGCCCAGGCAACCTGAACTGATTGACATTGTCTGTGTTTCAGTTCCGAATTCAGTGTTGGCCGGGGGTACTGCAAACCATAGCCTTATTGAAGCGGTACTGATGTACCTTGCGTCTCAAAGGATTCGGCTCGATAAACACTGCCCAAAACCGGAACGGTGCCGACAGCAAGCGAACGACCGGGAATAAAGGAGTAAGCGCTCATGTCAGATCTGAGAAGGCTTCTTGGATACTTGAAGCAACACTGGATACGCGTAGTAGTTGTGATTATTGCAATGGCGGCTTCAACTATGCTGGAAATGTCGCCGGCTGTGCTTCTTAGAAATATAGTTGATATAGCTTTACCAGATCAAGATTTAACTCTTCTGGCCAAACTGTCGTTGGGTTTCGTGGGTGTGGCCTTGCTTAAAGCAATTGTTCTGTATGTTCAATGGTGTACATCAGAACTGATAGGCCAGAAAGTCATATATCAAATGAGGCAAGATATCCACGACCACCTTCAAACCCTTCCGCCGTCGTACTTTTCCACTATGGGAACAGGCCAAGTAATGGCAAGGCTGACAAGTGACATTGACTCAGTTCAAAATTTCATAGGATGGGGTGCCCTGTTTCTGGTTAACATGGTTCTTATGACAGTAGGAGTGAGTTCATACCTGGCCTACTTGAATTGGCGTTTGATGCTGGCTACTGTCGTAACTTTCCCCTTTTTGTTCCGTACGGTGTTCTGGTTCGATAAGTCTATAAGGCCGGCATGGAAAAACGTTAGGGAAAGAATGGGTAAGTTGACAGAGACTCTCCAGGAAAACATTTCAGGAATACGGGTAGTGAAGGCTTTTGCCAGGGAGCCCCAGGAGATTAGGAAATTTGCCGCAAAAAACATAGAGCATTACGAGGCAAATATGGAACGGGCGGGGATAGAAGCCAAGGCTCAGCCCTTCCTTGAGTTCCTCACAGGTATATCGGCTGTTACCATGATAGGTTACGGAGGATACCTGGTACTTTCAGGCCAAATGACAGTTGGAACGTTGTTTGCTTTCTACTCGCTTCTGTGGAGCCTTATTTGGCCTGTGCGAATGCTTGGATGGCTTGTGAATATGGCAGAACAAGCTCTTGCTGCGGCGCCACGCCTTTTTGAGCTTCTTGATAACCAACCGGAAATCCGGGATTGCCCGTCACCTATCAACCTGAAGCAGGCTGCCGGGCATATCGTTTTTGAAAATGTAGATTTCTCTTTCCCGGGTGATGATCGCAAAACTTTGAAGAACATAAACCTGGAAATACTGCCAGGCGAAAAAGTTGCTATTGTAGGCGGAACAGGTTCAGGAAAGTCAACCCTGGTTAACCTCACACCTAGGTTCCTCGACCCAACCGGCGGCCGCATCACCCTGGACGGCCATGATCTAAAGGAAATATCTCTCAAGTCATTGCGAAGCAACATCGGACTGGTTTTACAGGAGAATTTTTTGTTTTCGGCCACAGTAAGAGAGAACATATCCCTGGGAAAACCCGGCGCCGAACTTGACGAGGTTATACAGGCTGCAGAGCTTGCCCAGGCTCACAGGTTCATCTCTGAGTTTCCCAAGGGTTATGATACACCCCTGGGCGAAAGGGGGATTGGGCTTTCAGGCGGGCAGAAGCAGCGGGTTGCCCTGGCCAGGGCACTTTTGACCAATCCGAAGATTCTGGTGCTTGACGAAGCAACCTCCAGCGTGGATACGGAAACCGAATACTTGATCCAGGAAGGCCTCAGCCAGGTAATGGAAGGCCGGACAGCCATTATTATCGCCAAGAGGCTGTCGACTATAAGAGGCGCAGACAAGATTGTGATTCTCAAGGGCGGAAAAATATCACAGGTAGGAACCCACCTTGAACTGCTATCCCAACCCGGGTTTTACAAAAAACTTTTTGAAAGCCAGTTTGCGGAACAAGACGTAGAACTGGCGCTAAACCTTGAACTGGGAAATGCCGCCAACGAGAGCCCGGGAAATAGGATGATTGGGGTTGTCCCGGCGGATAACCTGTCCGGCCAAAACGCAGAGCAAAGTGAAGGGAGGCAGAAGGCGGCGGAAAGGAGAAGGTGATTGGCACAGGTGTTGAAAACCACCGTCACTTGTGCGCACGACAATGGCCCGCAAACATGCCGGGCCGAAGCCGTGTTGAAAACCACCGTCACTTGTGTGCCTGCCGCCTGAGTTATGTCAGAATACGACTTTGACCTCACCGAGGATGCAGAAGAACGACCGTTTAACATGGAATATTTTATTAGAATACTGGAATATGCCCGGCCATACAGAAAGACAGCCGTCACGGCCTCATTTCTTACCCTTACAGGGATTGTAATAGGGCTTCTGGAACCGTTGCTGTTTAAGAAAGCCATTGATGACGGGGTTATGGCAAGAGACAGTACAACCCTTATCCTGGTACTGGCAGTACTTCTGGCGCTGCGGTTTGTCCAATGGGGTACATCGCGGATTCAGATCAGGACGGTAAACTTCCTGGGCCAGCAAGTACTCTATGATCTCAGGCAAGGCTTGTTTGCCCACATAGAATCCCTCCCCTTTTCATTTTTTGATCACAGGCCCGTGGGAAAAATCATTTCAAGGATTACAAATGACGTTAACCACATAGGCAATTTGGCGGCATCAGGAATGGTGAATCTGATAAGCCAGTTCTTATCTCTAATAGGTATTGTAGGCATAATGGTATACCTGAACTGGAGAATGGCACTTCTGTCCTTTGCAACGATACCGCTTCTTGGAGTTGTATTGACCAAAGTCAGGTGGGCGCTTGAAGATGCCTGGGGAGATACCCGTAAGGCGGTTGCAAGCATAAACGCCCATCTAAACGAAACAATACAAGGCTTATCCGTAATTCAAGCTTACGGATATGAAGAAAGCAACAGCGCCAAGTTCCAGGGGTTTAACAGGAAATACTTTGACGCGTATATGCGCGCCATTCGCCTGGACCAGGCTTTCTGGCCGCTTACAGATATCGTCGGCGCCCTGGGGACTTCTATCGTGATCTGGTACGGCGCCAAGTCGGTGGTTCAGGGAACCATGACCATAGGCCTGGTTTGGGCGTTTGTGAACTACCTTGGCAAGTTCTGGGCCCCCATCAGCACCTTCTCAAGATTCTGGAGCCAGATTCTTTCTGCCATGGCTTCCGCTGAAAGGGTGTTTACCATTCTTGATCTGGAGCCTGAAACCGGCTCAGAGGTACCGGGCCGGGTAGCAATATCATCCCTACCACAAGAAAACCTTGAAGGCTCCATGCAAAGAGCCATGTTGGAAGCAGAAGAGGCAACGGCGTTTGAAACAGTAACACCGGCCGAGTTCATTGTACTGCCACGGCTAGAAGGCGAAGTGGTGTTTGACAACGTATCGTTTGCCTACAA
>DUTL01000138.1 GCA_012842105.1 Candidatus Fermentithermobacillaceae bacterium
ACCTCGCTGAGGTCACATCCGTACTTGAGCATGCCAACTGTCATCTTGGCCGTCAAGGAAGACAAAATGTTGGCCTTTACACCGCTGCCCAGGCCGTCTGAGAGCACAACGACAGTTGATGATTGAGAGTCGTCTACCTCAACTGTATCGCCTGGGAGCTCTTCTCCTTTCTTGGGGATAAGGGCTTTTCCCACATCAATCTTCAGGGCCACGGGTTTCACCTCGTCCAATTGCAGTGTTTGGTTCGTCTTTCAGAATCTTTACCAGCTGGCTTAGAGTTCCTTTTGTTTCAGCAGTTGTTTCTCCAAGAAGGCCTGCCACCTTTTGGGCAACTTCCATCTGCTTCTTGATCACTTGTTCCACCCTTGCGAGGGTTTCGTTTCTGAGCTGGGATAAGTGTTCCCTGTCTTGTATTTCCTTGGTTCTGTCGGTGAGTATGATCACTTCTGCTCTTTGTGTAGGCTCAGGGAAGATTGTGACATCAAACCACCGGCCGTCGAATTCCACAAGCCCTCTGAACACATCTTCATCGCCTAGCATCAGGCGCAAGCGGGAACATACTTCAGGAGGCATGATTTGGTCGATGCTCTCACCAAGCAAATCATGAAGAGGCCGTTCGGCCAGCACCTGGGCAAGCCTGTTCACGTCAAGGATGTGGCCCTCACAAGACACCACGAAAATGGCGCTTGGAATTGCCGACACAATGAGGTTGGCCATGGATTCAGCCCTCTGCCTCATGTAAGGAATGCACATGACAGGATCGGCCAATCCGTTGTAACAAGCGATTGCTTTGTCTCTGCAACTTTGGTATCCGCAAGCTCCGCAGTTTAGTTCATCATCGGCGGAGTATTTGCCTGTTGTAGCCAGAATCTTTTGGATTTCTTCTTCAGGAACTTCAATTCGCCTCGGTTTTCTATCGCGGTAATTTCTGTACAGTTGAGGTTCAGGAAGCGCATGGGGAAGTTCCCTGTCGCCCGTGGTTCGCCCTGGGCTCATAGTTTCCCAGTACTCCAGCAGTTTTTGCCGTCTGGCGAAAACGTTGAGTTCATTTACAGCTCCCGGCCCGCCCAAACAACCGCCGTCACAGGCCATTAGATCAACTATGTCAACTGCTGCTTTGCCTGCTGTCAGGTAAGATATCATATCCACACAGTCTTCAATGCCTGAGGCCATTGCGGTTCTGGGAGACACTGCGCCATTGCCGATTCCTGCGGCTTTCAAGATCCCGCCTTCTGTGGGGAACAACCTGCCCAAATCAGGATAGGGGGGATCAAAGGTTGAGCTTTCCAGGGATATTACATCAATGCCTTCTTCTTCAATCCATGACCATAGCTCACGAAAAGTGAGGGCAATATCAAATGACAGCGCAGCATCAGGCCTGGTGCATTCCTCTTTCTTGGCCACACATGGGCCTATGAAGACTACTTTCATGTCCGGGTCCAAAGATTTGAGGTATCTTCCATGGGCAACTGCCGGCGAAACCAGCGGAGTTAAGTACGGGATAGCTTCAGGGTAATGCTTTTCCACAAGGTTTACCACCGCGGGGCAAGGACTGGTGATAAAAGGGCCCTTGCCCTGGTCAAACAGGTTACGCTGGGCTTTTGCCACCAGCTCCGCTCCATAGGCGGTTTCTGAAACTGTGCTGAAACCAAGTTTCCTCAAGGCGGAAGGTAGTTGCAACGGGTTTTCCAGGGGTAAAAGCGCAGCGAATGAAGGCGCCACAGTTGCTGCAACCTTGTATCCGCGTGACATCATCATCTTGATAGCCTTTATGTCTGACCTTGGTTGTTTTGCGTTTTGTGGGCAAACACTGATGCATTTACCATCCAGAATACACCTGTCTTCAATAATTTTGACGTGCATTTCAGGGCTGCTGCCTTCTTGCACAACTTGAATAGCTTTCACAGGGCATTCTCTCAGGCATTTGTAACAGTCTTTGCACTTAGCGGGAGTACGTTCGATGAAATCCATAATTCATCACCTTACATTGGGGAGAATGTATTTTTCAAACAGCGCGCTGACATCCTGAGGGGTTACACATGAGAAGTACCGGTCTTGGATTCTCACTGTAACTCCTGTGGTGCATTGGCCCATACAGAAACTCCCTTTTAGCACTGCCTGGCCAGGACACTTTTCTTCTATGAGGCTCTGAAAAGCTTTGACTACCCCTTCGGATCCCCTAAGAAAACATGAACTTCCCACGCAAACCTCTACCACTATCATGGACACCCCTCCGGAGTTTTCCGAACCTTGATTTTCAGGACGACAATGGATTCCGGTACCCAAATGTAAGAGTCTTAGTACAAGCTGCGTCTTGGAGCTAGGCGCCGGCCATGTTTACAATATGCGGTGAATACACCACATAATCTTGGTGTCAATCTGGCTATTGCCTGATAAGGATTGGATATTTTCATGTGTCAGGTAGCATGCTTCATCTTGTTCAACTATGTAGCTGCGCCTGTCTGTAGTAATGTTTGCTGTACCGTTAATCACATAAATGAAATCATCCTGGGAGTTGCCTTCACTGGTGTAAATCATGTCTGTTGTAAAAACAGACCCGGGCTGGAGCTTGATCAGATAGACTTCCATCCTCTTGTCTCTGGGCCCGGGGAAAGCGAATAGTTCTAGGGCTACGCCCTCCTGGCCGGTATACACAGAGCGGCGGGCATCTTTCTTTACCAGTATCCATTCCAGGGGTATCCTGTCATCAATCAGGCTGGAAGGGTCCTCGTTAAGCGCCTTGGCCAGGCCTTTCAATGTGGAAAAAGAAGGAGACACTTGGTTGCGCTCAATTTGGGATATGAGGCTAGGCGATACTCCTACTTTTCTGGCCAGCTCTCTCATGCTTAAGCCTTGAGCTTGTCTTATTCTACGCACTTTGTCACCGATAGACACTAGCTGGGCCTCCTCTCATTTGAAGAATGGTGGATTGTGGAAAGTGAATTATATCACTCGCTTAACAGTGTACACCTAATCTTAGGATTGTGCAATGAAATTGGGAAAAATCACAGTTAAGTGTCAGAGGTCAGGGCAATGCCTTCAAGGCTGTCTGCTATCATGCGTTTCGCATCAGGTGGATAGTCGTCGAGAAGGAGGTTGATTTTGATATCCGGCCTTGAATACAACGACACGTCTATGGGTTTGGTTATGCCCGGGCCCCCTGCAATTCGCGCAAACGGGCGAAAGTTCGAACGGGGATCTTGAGCTGTGACAATGGCTATGTAACCTCCCCACAGCGAAAGGATTGTGCCTGTAGGATACAGTGCCACCCTGCTGAAAAGGCTGTTCACCATGGCGCTGTCAAAGAGCACATCTTTTGCTTGAGTCATATGAGCATACACGGCTTCAGGGAAAATTGCTTTTCTATGGGGCCGGTCTGTAGTCATTGCGTCGTAAACGTCGGCAACAGCGGTGATCTTGCCTATGTCAGAAATATCGTTTCCGGCCAATTGCTTTGGATACCCGGAACCGTTTAACCTCTCGTGGTGTTCCATGGCGCTTCGTGCCATACAACCCCCTGAATCAAAGCATTCAGACAAGAGTTCCCAGCCTTTCTCACAGTGGGTTTTTATGAGGCCATACTCTTCATTTGTGAGCGCCCCGGGTTTGTTGAGCAAATCCAGGGGCATCAGGATTTTGCCTACATCGTGGAGCAGCGCACTGGCTCCAAGTTCCCGCAACCTCTGCAAGGGCCACCTAAGGCATTCGCCCATTGAGACGCTCAAAATACATACGTTGATGCTGTGAGTATAGGTGTTTTGGTCATAGGACCGTATTGAAAAGATCCCTGAAGACTTGCGCGAGTTGCTCCACAAATCGGCGATTATAGAATCCACTGCATCGAAAATCGGCCTTAGGTCCGGAGTTTGCCCTGCCAGGAGTTTGTTTACGGCTTTGTCAAGGGCTTTTTCGGTCTGAATCCGTGTCTCAAGGCTTATGGCGTCGTCTGGTTCTACGTCTCCTGTCAGGGGATCTCTTATAGCAACCTTGGTGTAGCCGCGAGATTTCAGAACTCTTATCAACCTTTTTGTGAGGCGTGTTCCCGTACCGAGCATGAGCTTGCCGCCGTCTCCGTGTATGGGCAGCGCAAGGTACGAACCTTCGAGTGTGTCTTGTAGATTTACAACTCTCACT
>DUTL01000139.1 GCA_012842105.1 Candidatus Fermentithermobacillaceae bacterium
ATGTGTCCTTGGAAATGGAAATCTATATTTGGGATTTGACCCCGAAGCAAGAACAAGGGAGATGTTCTGGCCCGTAGTTGGGCTCACTAATCATGTGGCCGAGGGTACCGAGAACAAATGCTTGATCTGGTATAATGGCGGTTTTCACGATGTTGGAGGCAGCATATGGCATACACAGGGCAAATATGGAAAGGGAATGTGCTTTAATTGGCGGTTTAGCCATAAACTTATGCCTCTGTCAGTGAGAATGAGCGACTGTGTAGATCCCTACAGCCCGGTGTGGGCCAGGTCGATTAGCGTAGATTGCCCAGGCACTGACAGGCTGGGCCTATATTTCAAGCAATATTATCATATGGGTGAGAACACCACCGGTGAGTGCGGATTCTTTGACCCCCAGGCTATGCGCCTGTATCATTACAAGGGGCTGTACTGGGTGGCGATAGCTGTAACCTTGGGGCAAGGTTCCGGCACAGAGCGGTTGAAACACAGGAAATTTGGAGCAGTTGCGAAAAAGCGCGACGGCGGAGTCAGGCTGTCGCCTGAGGCAGGAGAGGTTTTCGGCAGGCCAATCGATCACGGCCTGATTGAAAGCATCTGCGGAATAGCATGTGAAAATCCCGAAGAGAACGCTTTGAATACATTGAGGGTAACATATTTCCTGGCCTTCGGCCGCAACAGGCAAGAAGCCGATCTGGTTTTGGACAAAGGGTTGGAGTTAGGGTTCACTGGGATTTGCAGGCGCTCCGCAAAGTATTGGTGCAGCAGATTGGGCAGTGATGAGCCGGGTTGCTTCTACTCCACTTCAATCAAGGTGGTTACCACCCATTGTGACAGAGGCGGCGGAATCCTGGCTTCATGTGATACAGAGATAATGCACGACTACAGAGACCATTACAGGTATGTATGGCCCAGGGACGCAGCTATGTGTGCTTCGTCGCTGCTTAAGAGCAAGTTGCCTGAATACGCAAGGCGGTACCTGAAATTCTGTGTTGAAACTCTGCCGGGCGGAGGATTCTTCTGGCAAAGATACAGGCCTGACGGCACAAGGGGTTCCGGCTGGCACAGCCTGGACTTACCTGCCGGCGAATTGCCTGTTCAAGAAGACGAAGTAGCTTTGTCGCTTGTTACGGCCCTTGATTATATGGAGGAAACCGGAGATCTTGATTTCATTAAGGAAACATATCGAGGTTTTGTGGAAAAAGCCGCCAGGTTTATTCAGGAATATCGTACTGAAGGCGGATTGCTGGTAAAGCCGTCATTTGACCTGTGGGAAGAGCGACGTGGCATTTTTTCATTTACTCAGGCTGTTTCAGCGCTTGCCCTAATGGCGGCAGCCAAAATTGCATGGGTTTTGCACGAAAAAAGATATGTTGAATATTGTGCGGCGGCCTGCCAACTCGTGGAAGGGCTTGCAGAAAAGTTATCCAACGACGAATTAGGGTTTTGCCGTGGGGTCACAGGGCCGGCTTCTGATCAGGATTGGACAGAGGATGCAAGCCTTTTTATGGTTCCTGTGTTCTTGCGCAGAATAGAAGCGCTTTGTGATGGGTTTCCTTCGTTGCCGTCCTTGGAATGCACAAGATCGTGTTTGAAGCGTCTTACGCCCAGGAGCATATGTACGTGGAACCGCTTGGAGAAAGCACTACTGGTGCAGGCCGGGGCGAACCCTAACGGGATTGCCAGGTATGCAGGAGATTGGTACTGGCGGCCTGAAGGGCAACACAACCTTCCGGGCAACCCCTGGTTTGTGACTACGGCATGGCATTTGATTTCAGGGTACTCGCTGAAAATCTTGAGTAAGGAGCAGGTCATAAACTGGCTTGATTGGTTTCGTAGAAACAGTCTGGGGTCGGATATTTTGGCCGAGCAGATAAACGGGTTCACCGGGGCGCCATTGTCAGTCGCGCCTTTGATATGGTCCCATTCCGCTTACATTGATGTGGTTAATCTGATTCAGGCGGAAACCAAACCGCATTACTAAACCCGATTGCCAAAAAATTCGACGTTAAAGGAGGAATTCTGATATCCAGGGCGAATAACGCCCAAAGTAAACACATTTTGAGACTGTCTCATAGATAATGCAATGATCAAAATTGAGGAGGGAGAATAACATGCTTCCAAACTTGACCCCGGATGAGAAGAGAAAGGCATTGGAGAAAGCCCAGGCCATGAGAAGAGCCAGAGCTGATCTTAGGGAGCAACTCAAGAAAGGCGAACTCAAACTTGAGGAAATTTTGGAGCGGGACGATCCGGCGGTAGCACGCATGAAGGTTTCCTATCTGCTAAGATCCTTACCAAGAGTGGGTAAAGTGAAAGCGGAGAAGATAATGCAGGAAGTTGGAATTAATGAATCCAGGCGCGTTCAAGGGCTGGGTAAGAGGCAAAAGCAGGCGCTTCTTGTGCGTTTCATGGACAAGTAGCTCAAGTTTGGCCTGAATACGGGGAGAGGTAGTCAATCGCTAAAATGCAAAGAGGCCTTTTGTTTGTCATAACTGCTCCTTCAGGTTGCGGTAAAGGCACCCTGAGGCGGGCTCTCTTGTCTGAGCAGCCTGATATAAAGTTCTGTCCTTCCATCACAACCAGGCGGCCGAGGCCCGGCGAAGTCGACGGAGTTGATTACGTGTTTGTTTCGAGGGAAGAATTTCTGGACAGGAAGCAACGGCAGCAACTTACAGAATGGGCCGAGGTGTACTGCAATTACTACGGCACACCCAGGGACGACATAGAGCAAGCGCTTGAACGCGGCTCCACTGTTTTGCTTGAGAAGGATGTTCAAGGCGCTCGGACCTTGCGGCAAGCCTATCCTGAAGGCATCTTCATTTTTATTCTTCCACCATCTTTCGAGGAACTCGAAAGGCGGATTCAAGCTCGCGGGACTGAAAGCAATATGGAACAGCGTATACGGCTTGACAGTGCGCGCCGGGAGATTGCCGATCTTGCAGGTTTCGATTATGTTATCATCAATGAAGACATAGAAAGAGCCACAGATAGGCTTGTTGCGATAACGTTGGGGGAAAGAGCCAGACATGAGAGTTTCCCTTGTAAGGTACAGAGGAGGTCGAGGGATGACAAACCCATCGTTGAGGGATGTGGTCAAAAGAACGGGTTCCAAGTACACCCTGGTACTTGCAGTAGCAAAGCGTGCAAGGCAAGTAGTGGTGGAGCAGGAAGGCGATCTGCTTGCGACGGAGAAACCTGTTACGATTGCAATAACCGAGATACGTAATGGCAGAGTGAAGTTCAGCACGAAATCCAATACAGCGGAATAATGTACCAAGGCACCCTGCCCAGGGTGCCTTGGGTCGTTAAGATCATATTTGATTGGGGTGGCAGGCTATTATGCTGTCAGGTCATAACATAGTTGTCGGAGTATCAGGCGGGATAGCGGCGTACAAGTGTGTTGAAGTTGTATCAAGGCTCAGAAAACTCGGGGCTGAAACTTTTGTGATAATGACTGAAAACGCTGCTAAACTGGTGGCTCCCATAACTTTTCGAACCATATCTAACCATCCTGTAGTTACGCATATGTTTGAGGAGCCCAAGCAATGGAACGTGGAACACATAGCCTTGGCCGAAGCGGCGGATCTGTTTCTTGTGTGCCCTGCGACGGCTAATGTTATAGGGAAAATCCACTGTGGGGTTGCAGACGATTTCCTGACTACAACAATAATGGCTTGTACAGCTCCTAAACTAATCTGCCCGGCCATGAACCACAACATGTATATCAACCCCACAGTTCAGAGAAACCTGGCCGGCTTAAGGCAATTAGGGTACCACATTTTGGAGCCCGAATGCGGCCGCCTGGCTTCTGGGGCAACAGGCAAGGGCAGGCTTCCTGAGCCAGAGCGGATAGTGCGTGAAGCAGTATCCATTCTCATGCCAAAACGTGATTTGGAAGGGTTAAATATTCTTGTAACTGCAGGGCCTACAAGGGAATGGCTTGATCCGGTTAGATATATATCTAACCCGTCCACAGGCAAGATGGGTTACGCTCTTGCAGCAGCCGCCTCCAACAGGGGCGCCACGGTGTGCCTTGTATCGGGGCCTGTTGCGCTGGAGGCGCCGCCGGGCGTTATTGTAAAAAAGGTTGATACTACCTGTGAAATGCTGGATGCTTGCGTCGAATTTTACCCGGAAGCAGATGTAGTAATAGGAGCGGCGGCCCCGGGAGATTTCCACCTTGAAAGCGCCCATGAGCAAAAGATAAAAAAACCGGGTGGCGAGTTTCAACTGGTGCTTCGCGAGACACCTGACATCCTGAAAACCCTGGGCCAAAGCAAAGGGCGCAGGCTATTGGTAGGGTTTGCGGCTGAAACGCAACACATATTTGAAAACGCTGTTCAAAAAATAAAAAACAAAAACCTTGATTTCATTTGCGCCAACCAGGTCGGCCTTTCTGATAGGGGCTTTGGCTCAGATTCCAACGTTATAAGCATTATCATGCCAGACGGCAGCTACCGGGAGATTGGCCCTGCACCCAAGTATGAAATTGCCATGGCCATTCTTGACAAGGTGAAGAGTGTCATTGATGAACGTCAAGACTAACCTTAGCGGCTTCAGATATGTTGATGTTGTGGTGGATGTACCTGCTGTAGGCGATCGCAAATTTACGTATCAGGTTCCGGAAGGAAGTGCCCTACCTTACGGAGCCAAAGTTCAAGTGCCTTTCGGACGGAAACAAACAGACGGGTATGTAGCCGGCCACAGCAGCGTAAAGCCTGATTTTGATGTAAAAAGCGTTTCGGCGGTTTATGATCTCAGGTTCTTGCCCCCTGATCACCTTTTGCGCCTGGGTGAGGTGCTTAAGGAGCACTATCTGGCTTCCACTGCGTCCTTTTGGGGATACTTATGGCCCCCGTTGGTACGGCGAAGACACCTGGAACCGGGCACGGGATTTGATGAACCCGCTGGCTGCCGGCTTTTGCGTACGAAGCAAATGCCTACTGCCCCGGGTTCTTTTGCCGGATCATTATTCATACAAGGGCCTGCTTCTTTCAGGTGGGATTATTACTGCGCCAAGATCAAGGAGGCCCTGGACTCAGGGCTTGGCGTCATTGTGTTGGTGCCTGAGATACGTAAAATAGATGCGGCGATACGCGCATTGCAGGCCTGGTACAATGGCCCCATCTCATTGGTACACTCTGATCTGCCAGGCGCCGCCAGGCGGGAACAATGGCTCAGCCTTCTGACAGGTGATTCTATGCTTGCCGTGGGTACTCGCAGCGCAGCTTTCAGCCCTGTTAAGAATTTGGGGTTGATCGTTGTCGATGAAGAGGAATCTCATCTTTATAAAGCCGGGGAATTTCCCGGGTACAATGCGGTAACTGTAGCAAGGGCAAGGGGGAACCTTGAAAACTGCAGGGTTCTTCTAGGGTCTTTTGTTCCTTCGGTAAAAACCGGCTACTTCATAAACAAGGGAAGACTTAAGCCGGTAAAGCCTTCAACACCTGGCCTTAATGTGAATGTTACCCACGAGACCATAAGCATGCTGGGCAGGAAAAGGAGAGTTGTAATCAGCAAAGAACTGCACCTTGCATTGAGAGATATTTTCAATGACGGTGAAAGGGCGGTTCTGTTCCTTAACAGGCGTGGCACCTCCTCCAGCCTTGTATGCACTGATTGTGGCAATACCATCATGTGCCCCAGGTGCTCAGTATCCCTTGCGTACCATGCACGGGATTCCCAGATGGTGTGCCATACATGTGGTTACAGGCGAACCGCACCTTTGGAATGTCCTGTTTGCCGTGGCCATACTTGGAAGCCGGTAGGGTATGGCATAGACCGTGTCGTATCAGAGTTCGAGAAGCGGTTTCCCGGGGTGCCGGTCCTGCAGCTCGATCAAGATTCTGAGTCGCCCGAAAACGTCATAGAGCAATTCCGGTCATCGAGCCCTTCGTGCCTCTTATGTACACAGATGGTACTAGGGTTTGAGATACCTCCGGTTACGGGCCTGGGCGTGCTTTCATGCGATAACCTGCTTGGTTTTCCTGATTACAGCGCTCCGGAACAGGTGTTCAGGCTGCTTATGAATTTGGTGCACCTTTTGAAGAACTCAGGAGGAAACCAGCAAAAGAGGTTTGTGGTTCAAACCCTGAATCCCCAGCATCACGCCATTACAGGTGTTCAAGACCCTGAGAGTTTTTACGTTGTGGAATCACAGAACCGGGCGGATTTGAACTATCCGCCTTTCGGCGCCCTTTTCAAGATTGAGTTTTCCGGGAAAAACCCTGATATGGTAAGGCAGATCGCAGAGAAGTTTGCGGCTGAAGCGGAAAACCACTCTAACGGTGTTCAGGTCCTGGGCCCTGGCCCTGCTCCCAAACCCAGAGTGCGCGGCCGCTACAGGTGGATCATTATGCTTAAGTCGAAAAAGAGAGAGGTTTTGTCAGGCATTGTCAAACAGGTTTGGCCGGAAGTCTCTCACAGCCAGGTTAGAATGACTGTTGACACTGAAGAGCCTTTTGGCATTGGGTGACCGCTCTTACCGCTTGAACTGCACTTTGAATGGTATAATCAGAATATACTCAAGTGTGGATTTTAATGAAGGGTGATGTTTGTTGCCGGTGTTGGACATATATACATTTGATGCACCTGTGCTGAGAAAGAAAGCCAGGCCGGTACGAAGAGTGAACAATAAGGTGCGCAAAGAACTTGATGACATGCTTGAAACCATGAGATCAGCGGCCGGGGTAGGGCTTGCTGCCCCTCAGGTTGGCATTTCAAAGCGCATGGTTGTAATCGATGTTGGCGAAGGCCCGTATTTCCTTGTCAACCCTGAATTTGTATCCCGGTCAGCTGAAACCGAAACCAAATGGGAAGGTTGTTTGAGCTGGCCCGGCTACGTGGGAGAGGTGGAACGCCCCTTAAGAGTGTGCGTCAAAGCCCTGAGCCGTGACGGCCACGACATCTGGGTAGAAGGCGAGGGGCTTTTGGCAAGGGCGCTATGCCACGAACTGGATCATCTTGACGGAATGTTGTTTGTAGATAAGGCGACGTCTATCGTTGAGGTTGAGCCGGACGATCTCAAAGACAGCGAAGGGTTTTCATCCCTTACGTGTATCTTTATGGGAAGCCCTGAATTCGCAGTGCCGGCATTGAATGAGCTTGTGCAATCAGGAATCAATGTTCCACTGGTGGTTACACAACCTGACCGGCCATACGGGAGAAAGAAAACCCTGATGCCTACGCCTGTCAAGAAAAGGGCGATTGAATTGGGGATAGAAGTGTTTACCCCTGAAACCTTGAGTTCGCCTGAGGCCGTTGGCCGCCTTAAACTTGTGGAACCTGACTTTATAGCTGTTGCGGCTTATGGCCAGAAACTTCCCGGTGAAGTGCTTGAACTTCCCAGGTACGCATGCCTGAATGTGCATCCGTCGCTATTGCCGAAATATCGTGGCGGCAACCCTGTCCAAAGGCAAATCATGGCGGGGGAGCAAAAGAGCGGAGTTTCAATCATATACATGAGTGAGCGAATGGATGCAGGGGATATTTGCCTGCAAAAGCCGGTTGATGTAGATCCCAATGAAACCTATGGTACTCTGGAAAAGCGCCTTTCGGTTCTCGGGGCCCATGCCCTAACTGAGGCGATCTCTCTTGTATACACAGGGTCTGTAGTGAGAAAGCCACAGGATGATAAGGCAAGTACTCTTGCACCCCACTTGAAACGGGGAGAAGAGATAATTAACTGGCAGGCCCCTGCAGGAGACATTCATAACCTGGTACGAGCGCTTTCCCCTGTGCCCGGCTCTGTTACCGTATTCGGAACTGAGCGTACAAAAGTATGGCGAACACAGGTTTTGCCTTTGGAGGGCTTTCCGTTTTCGGCTGATGCTGCTCCGGGTACAATACTGAAGGTTGATGATACAATGGCTGTGGTTAAGTGTGGCAAGGGTGTAATAGGAGTGTTAGAAGTACAACCGGTGGGGAAAACCCCGATGGCTGCAAGAGCTTTTCTGGCAGGCAGGCAAAAGGGGCCCCGAAAATTTGGATGACAGCTAATGGTATCTCACTTATGAGGAGGGAGATTACATGGATGCAGGCTATATTATTTTCGTGCTGCCGGCCTTTGTGTTTGCACTTTGGGCTCAAGGCAGGGTTCGTTCTTCTTATGAAACGTATTCAAGGCTCTATTCCAAAGCAGGGCAACCGGCCTATATTGTGGCGGCGTCTTTGCTTCGCGAAGCAGGGCTGGAGGATGTAAGAATAGAAAGAGCATCCGGACAACTTACGGATCACTATGATCCCAGATCCAGAGTGCTGCGGTTGTCGTCAGGCGTATACGATAGCTCATCAGTAGCTGCGCTGGGCATAGCAGCCCATGAGGTAGGCCATGCTGTGCAACACGGAGTGGGTTATGCCCCTCTGGCTATAAGAAACGGTTTGGTGCCTGTTGCCCAGTTTACATCAAACGCCGCTATTCCCCTGTTCTTTATAGGTTTCATTACTAGATCGGGCTTTCTCATGGATGTCGGGCTTTTGTTCTTCCTCGGCGCCGTGATTTTTCAAGGTATAACGCTGCCGGTGGAATTTGACGCGTCAAAACGTGCCCTCAACATGCTAGAAACATCGGGCTTCGTGTCTGGCGACGAATCAGTGCCTGTAGGCAACATGTTAAACGCAGCAGCTCTTACCTATGTAGCTGCCACTGCTATGGCCTTGGGCCAGTTTTTGAGGCTTTTCATGCTGCGAGGGAGGCGTGATTGAGGTTGGCTGGAAGCGCCCGGAGGGTTGCTCTTGATATCATGGGAGCCCGTAATGTGCCTCCGGGTGCTTATGACGATTTTGCTCAACTGGACGAAAGAGACAGGGCACTGGTAAAAGAACTGGTTACCGGTACAGAGAGATGGAAAAGGTTCTTGGATTATTATGTTTCGTGTTTTTGCCACAGGCCCCTTGAAGAGGTTTCACCGAAAGTGCTAAACGCCCTCAGGCTCGGAACTTACCAAATAATGTTCATGGGCATTCCCCACTATGCCGCTGTGGATTCAACGGTTCGATGCATAAAATCCAGAGCTCATCGCGGGTTTGTAAACGGGGTGCTTAGAGCCATAGCCAGACACCCAGGCCATGTAGAGATGCCTTCTTTGGATGCCTGCCCGAAAGAGTATGCAGCTATCCGCTATTCTTACCCTGACTGGATCGTAGAGCGATATTTCAGAGCTTTCGGCATGCAAGATGCCCTTTCCCTGCTCAAGACTCAAAACAACCCGCCTCCTGTCACTTTGAGGGTAAATACGTCCAGGTCGGAACGGGACTGTTTACTCAAAATGCTGCACGAAAGCGGGTTTTCGGCTGAACCAGGGATCCTCGATGTCTCCATAAAGGTGGCAGGAGGGCGTTCGGTCAGTGAATTCCCGGGTTACAGTGAAGGTTTGTTTTCAGTCCAGAATGAAGGCGCTATGATCGTTACCCGAGTTTTGGGCCCTGAGCCGGGAGATGTGATATGGGACATGTGCGCCGCCCCCGGGGGGAAAACTACGCATATGGCTGAACTGGTGTCTGAAACCGGATTTGTGGTCGCGTCTGATATAAATAAACAACGTGCAAGTATGATCACAGAGTCAAGCAAGCGGCTTAGGCTTGGCAACATAAACACCACGGTGCTTGATGCAACAAGTGTACACGAAACTGCAGCTGTGCTTGGAGCCGCCGGGTTTCCTCTGTCATATGACAAAGTGCTTGTAGATGCTCCTTGCTCAGGGCTTGGGGTCATAGGCAAGCATCCCGACATAAAATGGAGGCGCAGGGAATCTGACATTCCGAACATGGCCAAACGGCAAACTTTGCTTCTGAACACAGCTGCTCAGTTCTTGAAGCGCGGAGGCCGGTTGGTGTACAGCACGTGTACGCTGACACACGAAGAGAATCAAGAAGTATGGCGCAACTTCTTAGATGCCCACAAGGGGTTTGCTCCTGTCAGCGAGGCAGTAAGTTTGAATGAGAGAACCGAAACATTGGACATGAAAAACGGGTGTGCCTACCTGTTGCCCCATGTTCACGGGACTGATGGGTTTTTTGTAGCCAGAGCGTTGAAGCGGCATGGTTAAATTGCTAGGATTTTGGAAGGGATGCCGGCAACGGCTATCCCTAAGACATTGAAAATGCAGGTGTAGCAGGGTATGTCACATAAACCTCATATTTTGGAATTCAAACCGTCAGAGATTGAACAAGTGATAAAGGCACAAGGCTATGAACCTTACCGGGCGAAACAAATCATAGCCTGGATATATGTTAAATTTGCATCTTCTTTTGAAGAGATGACAGACCTTCCCAAGGGGCTAAGGGCTTATCTGGCTGAAAACTTTGAGTTTAGCCGGCTTAGCATTGTAACTCTACAGGAGCAGGAATCAGACGGTTCCAAACGGTATCTTTGGGGGATTCACGGTGATCCGCTGGCCGAATCAGTCCTGCTTGAGTACAAGTATGGGTCTACGGCGTGCTTATCAACTCAAGCAGGGTGTCCTGTTGGATGTGAGTTTTGCGCATCGGGCAGGCTTGGGTTTCAACGAAACCTGGCCAAGGGTGAGATTTTGAGCCAATTCCTGGGCATGTGTGGTGAGAGCAGAAAGAGAATCAGCAGAGTGGTTTTTATGGGGACCGGAGAACCGTTTTTCAATTATGAAGCCGTGCTTGGCGCCATAGATATGTTAACCGACCCAAGTACATATGACTTGTCCAGGAGAAGAGTCACTGTATCCACAGTGGGAATCCCCGGAGCCGTTAGGAAATTCGCCGAAGATTCACACGGAGTAAGATTGGCAGTGTCTTTGCACGGATCCTCTGATAGAGTAAGGAACAGGCTGATACCGGTGAACAAGGTTTACCCATTAGATGAAGTTATCGCCTCAGCGCGGTACTTTGCCCGTGTTACAGGGCAAAGGATAACTTTTGAGTATATCTTGCTTAGAGGTGTCAACGATTCCAGGGAAGACGCTGTAAAATTGGCGGGCCTTATAAGTGGCATTGATTGCCTCGTAAACTTGATACCCTGGAACCCGGTCCCGGGCATTGGTTTCGAAAGAAGCGATCCTGACGTCAGAAACGAATTTAAGAATATTCTGGAAAGGAACCGGGTCAAGGTAACAGTACGTCGCAGATTAGGAGGCAATATTGAGGCCGCATGCGGACAGCTTCGCCGGAGTACTTAGGATTCCATGAGCACGGCTGTTTGTCAGGGGGGAATAACCTTGGAGTGGAGAGCTGAAACATCCCGGGGTTTGGTTAGGCCAAAGAATGAGGATTCCTGGTCAGTCGTCAGCCTTCCAGTGGGAGGAAGGCACCTGTGGCTTGCCATGGTGGCAGACGGAATTGGAGGGCATGACGGAGGCGAGGTCGCATCAGCTTTGGCTGTAGATTCTATCAAGCAGTACATATCAGAGTATTTTTCCAGCGGCAATCCCGGACAAGTATTGAAACAGGCTATCCTTTACGGCAATGGCAAAATTCGGGAAAGCGCCATTGGCGATAAGGGTATTCCGGGAATGGGAACCACACTTACGTGTGTTATGATTAGCTGTGATATGTCAAGGGCTTTTATCGGCCATGTAGGAGATAGCCGGGCCTATATTGTTTCAAACGGAAAAATAAGGCGTGTTACAGACGATCACTCTGTATCAGGGGAATTGGTTAGAAACGGCACCATATCCGAAGAAGATGCAATGCGGCATCCCGGGAGAAATGTTCTCACCATGGCGTTAGGCACTCAGGAGATCGTCGATGTGGATATCTATGAGGAGAAGCTGAACCCGGACGATATATTGGTTGTGTGCACTGATGGCCTTACCAGCCTTGTTTCTCCTGACGAAATTTATCATATGTTGCTCACGTATGGCAGAGATCTGGTTGCCCGCAAACTCGTAGATCTTGCGAACGCCCGCGGAGGCTACGATAACGTAACAGTGATTGTTCTTTGGCCCCAGGCAGCGCCGGGCTTGGATGCCTTAAGGGGGTGAAAGCAGGTTGGACCCGAAGCAAATGATAGGCCGGAGGGTTTTGGGCAGGTATAAGATTATTGAGAGAATTGGCGGCGGAGGCATGGGTGTTGTGTGGAGGGCCAATGATCTCGTATTGGATAGACACGTGGCGCTTAAGGTCTTGAGGCCCGAAATGAGTGAAGATGACGATTTCGTGTGGAGGTTCAGGCGGGAAGCAAAGGCTGCAGCATCTTTGTCCCATCCCAACATAGTGAGTATTTACGATGTTGGGGAAGACCAGGGGTTGCATTTCATCGTAATGGAACTGGTTGAAGGTGAAACCCTCAGAGACAGGCTGAACAGAGAGGGCAGGCTTGAACCCGGGGAGGCGCTGCAGATTGCAGGGCAGATATGCCTTGGCCTGGCTCATGCCCACAGCAATAGAATAATTCACAGGGACATTAAACCGCAAAACATCCTGCTTACCGAACTTGGCCATGTAAAAGTGGCTGATTTCGGAATTGCAAGAGCCTTGGGAGGAGTATCAAACACATCTACTGACGTTGTTGTGGGTTCTGCTTCATATTTATCGCCTGAACAGGCCAGGAACGGACTGGTGTCAGCGCGGTCTGATCTGTATTCTCTTGGAGTTGTTCTTTATGAGATGGTTACGGGCAAACTGCCATTTACAGGCGACAGCCCGGTAGCCGTGGCTCTGCAGCACTTGGAAGCCCAGGCGCCGCCGGTGCGCGAGGCAGTTCCTGAAGTGCCTGTTGAAATCGAGAACCTGATATCAAGAGCGCTGGCGAAGGGCCCTGGTGAACGCTTCCAGTCTGCAGGTGAAATGTTAGAATCAATAAGGCAGTGCAGATCGTCTTTGTTGCACACAACTGAGCCGGACTTTTCTGCAAAAGGTGATGAAGCAGTGGCTAGACGTAGTAGAAAGAAGCGGCAATCCGGAACGGCTGTCAAGGTGCTGGCGGTATTTGTCATAATCGGCGTAGCTATAGCTGCGTATGGAATCTATTCTTTTTATAAGTGGATGGCCGTGCCCATCGTTGAGGTTCCTGATATTGTAGGAATGCCTCATATCCAGGCACAGGCTGAAATACGAGACAGAGGGTTGATTCCCCGGCTTTCAGCCGAGAAGTATGATCGCGACCACCCTGCAGGTACGGTGATATCCCAGAGCCCTCTTTGGGGCGAAAAGGTCAAGGTAGGCCGCGAAATCTACTATACCCTTTCCAAAGGAGAGGCCTACGTAGAAGTTCCTGATGTTCGCAGGCTGACCCTTAGAGAAGCCCAACTTGAACTTGAAAACCAGCAGCTTCAACTTGGAAATGTGGACAAGATATCTGATTCAGCTGTGCCCAAAGACCACATTATATCGCAGAACCCCAGAGAGGGTACGTCAGTGTCAATCGGTACAAGGGTAGATTTGACAGTGTCGAAAGGAACCGAACCTGAGACTGCAACGGTTCCGGGCCTGTTAGGGCTTTCAGAGCAACAAGCGGCGAGCATCCTCAATGATAATTTGCTCGACCTGGGTGAAGTAACCCCGGTTCCAGGGGATCAACCTGCGGGGACAATTATTGCTCAAGATCCTGAAGAAGGCGAGGAAGTTCCTATTAGAACCCGGGTTAATATCACTGTATCCATGGGCTCCCAGGGGGATTTGCGTTTCCATACACTCGTAATCGAAGTGCCTGAAAAGGATCAGCCTGTTCATGTAAGGCTGATTGTTAGGGATCTTGACGGAGAAGCCGTACGCCATAACAGAAATGAAAGGCCCGGAGACACGCTAACCATATCCTTTCAGTACAGGGGTGACGTTGCCATCGTAAGGGTGTACTTTGACGGCGAATTGGCACGGGAAGAAACAGTAAGACCATAGGAAAAGCGGTGATGTAGCCTACTTGATTGGCAGGGTGTTAAGCGTCCATTCTTCTGAATGCAGGGTTGCCATTGAGGAAGACATAGTCTCTTGCACTTTCCGGGGACGGCTGAGGTTGGGGTATTCCCAGGTCCATGCGGGAGATCTTGTTCATGTCTCTCAATCAGCAGGCGCCTATGTGATTGACGAGATCGCCACGAGAAGAAACCTGCTTTCGCGCCCTCCAATCGCCAACGTCGACCAGGCCATAGTTGTAACAGCCATTACGCAACCACCGTTAGACCTTTTATATGTTGACAGGATACTGGCTCAACTTGAGTTCGAAGAGATTCAAGGAGTTATATGCGTTAATAAGCAAGACATCGAGAATGAAGGCGAGATAGGCAGGGTAAGCCGAATCTATTCTTCGGCCGGCTACAAATGTGTGGTAACATCCGCAGTGACAGGCTATGGTTTGGATGGCCTGGCCGGATTGGTTCGTGGAAAAGTTACTGTTTTTGCAGGGCAAAGCGGCGCTGGTAAATCCAAACTCATATCAGCGCTTATGGGCGTTAAACTGCTTACAGGCCAACTGTCCCAGGGGCTCCGGGGCCGTCATACTACCAGGTGGGTTCAGTTGATCCGGGCGCCGGGAGACGGCTACATTGCCGATACACCGGGTTTCTCAAGGCTGGATCTTGTTGATGTAGAACCTCATGAATTGGGCTTTTTATATCCTGAGATCAAGGAGCGTGCAGCGTTATGCCACTTCCCCAGGTGCCTTCACAAAACTGAAAGTAGGTGCGAGGTTCTCGATGCTTTAAGCAAAGGTAAGATTGCACAGGAACGTTACAGCAATTATCTCATGCTTCTGGAAGAAGCAACAGAAAGGGCGAAGAGAAGATATGAGTGAATCTGCAGCTCATGCAATCACCGCGCCGGTAAAAGTGGCGCCGTCAATACTGTCTGCCGACCAGCTGGATCTGGGGAACCAGGTTCGCAAGGCCATAGACGCAGGCGCCGATTTGCTCCACCTCGACATAATGGACGGTCATTTCGTGCCTAATCTCACTTTCGGGCCGGGGCTGGCCGGCAGGCTGCAGCAAACGGGAATTCCGTTGGATGCTCACCTTATGGTTTCAAACCCGGGCTGGGCAATAGAAGCATTTGCCCGCTATGCAGAATACCTGACGGTTCACGTGGAGGCAACCCCTCATCTTCATAGAATGCTGCGCTTGATCAGGGAAAAAGGGTGTAAGAGCGGTGTGGCCTTAAATCCGTCAACTTCTCCGGGATTTCTCAAATATGTGCTCGAAGACGTTGACCTGATATTGATAATGACCGTAAACCCGGGATGGGGAGGACAGCCATTTATTCCTGCTATGCTACAGAAAATTGAGGAAGTAAGTGAGCTAGTACGCCACTCGGGCCTTCCGGTGGAGATTTCGGTGGACGGTGGCATATCAGCAACCAATTCCCGGGCAGTGCTTGACAAAGGCGCTGGTATCCTCGTTTCAGGGAATTACATCTTTTCAAGCGATGACATGGCTTCGGCGATTGAGAGCCTTCGTAGACGCACACTTGTGAATTGCTGAATATACTATATATGGCGAGAAGGTAAGAACAAAGTGCGAGGGGTTCATGGTGAGGTTACGTACCCGCAATTATAATCGGCACCTATTGGTTTCTTTGGTTTTGGGAATATGCGGGCTGGCCGTCCTTGTCATTGCATTGCCTTCTTGGATATTGTGGGCATTGTTCGGAACCGGTTTGTTAACCGGTGCTTTGATTATGCTCTTAGGGAAAAGGTGAACTGCGGGGGGATTTGCAGAGACATGAATGTACGTGTTCTAAAGGTACCTAAATTGCTTTCAGGCTTGGTCAGGATAATTCTGGGGATATTCGGCTATCGTCCGTGATGCCTGGTTTTCATGAAGTTGGGTTGCATCCAACAAATACCAACACCTCTCAGAGAATGCGTATTGAGAGGTGTGTCACTTTAACATCGGTTTTTTTGCTGGTTCTCAGTATGCCGGGCGTTGTACTTTTCCGCTTCGCAGGCATGTAGTACATACGTATATCCGCTTGGTTGTATTGCCAACCATAGCCCTGACTTTTTGAACATTAGGCGACCAATCTCTTTTGGTTTTTATGTTTGAATGGCTGACCTTGTGTCCTACTGTCCTGGTTTTGCCGCAAATTTCACATTTAGGCACGTTGCAAACCTCCTTCAAACTCGTGACTCATACATCCTACCATAGAAGGCGCAGTGGGAAAAGTACTTGCTGCCTTTATAGGTAAGCAACTTTTTTTATTGCTGTGATGAGTTCCTTGGCGGCAGTTGGTAAATCAGGGGAAGGTATTTCTTTATTGAAACTCTTGCTATAGAATGACTCTGGCAGCTTTGAAAAGTTACGGTAAAGCTTTCCTGAATGTGATTGCTATGGCAATATATATAGAGTCGTAGCATTGAGCGGCAAAGAATCAAATTGGAGTGTCTCAGGTGACTGGGAAAGAAATCAAAACAGAAATGGGTAAATTGGTACTGTCAGAAGAGGCTATTGCCACTATTGCAGGCGCGGCTGCAATAGAATGCTACGGTGTAGTTGGCATGGCAGGCCGTAAAATGACTGATGGCTTGTCAGAGCTTTTAGGTATGGAGAATCTGGCCAAAGGTGTATCAGTTACAATTGACGGTGATGAGCTATATATCGAGCTGTTCGTTATACTTGGCTACGGAGTCAAGATTTCCGAAGTGGCCAGGATGATTATAGACAAGGTTCGTTATACCGTAGAGAAGATTACCGGCTTGAAGGTCAGTAAGGTGACGGTAAGTGTAGAAAGTATAAGGCTTCAGGAGAATTCGGGGAGTTGACAATGACTCGTACTTCGTCGTTAGATGGCGACCGGTTTAGAGATCTTGTGATCATGTCTCAAAGTTACCTTTCTGAGCGTAAGAAAGAAGTTGATTCGCTCAATGTTTTTCCTGTTCCCGACGGAGATACAGGAACAAATATGTATCTGACGCTTTCTTCTGCTGCTGACAGCCTCAAGGGGAAGCAGGGGCTTTCAATAAGTGAAGCAGCTGAGATTGCCAGCATGGGTGCGTTGATGGGGGCCCGGGGAAATTCGGGCGTGATCTTATCCCAGATATTCAGGGGCATTGCCAGAGGTTTTGCAGGAAAAGAGTCTGCATCCCCCGAGGATTTGGCCCATGCTTTTGAACAGGCTGTGTCTACTGCCTATAAAGCAGTGATGAAGCCGGTGGAAGGAACAATTTTGACAGTGCTACGAGGGATGAGAGACGCGGCTGTGGTGGCATCAACTGTTCCCGGGGCGACAATTCCCGGAGTTTTGCGAGAGTGCCTTGTCAAAGGGCAGGAAGTACTTGACATGACTCCTGATATGCTGCCTGCATTGAAACAGGCCGGGGTTGTTGATGCAGGTGGAAAGGGCCTGGTCTACGTCATAGAAGGATTCCTCAATTGTTATATGACAGAGGCGGGCCTCGCCTTGGATAACGCATCTCTTCACCCTGAACAAGTGTATGTTCCCCATGTGCATGAAGAGGAGATAACCGGCATTGACAACCCGTACGATACTCAGTTGCTAATAATGGGCGACAAACTTCAAATTGACGACATAAGGCGAGATTTGGAGCCTATGGGAGACTCTCTTCTGGTAGTAGGTTCGGAAGACGTGGTGAGAGTTCACATCCATACCGGTATTCCCCATGAAGTTCTGGGTTTATGTATGACGTACGGGCAGATTTCGCAGGTTACCATAGACAACATGGTAGAGCAGTCGAAACAGGCGCAAACAGGCAGAAATCTTGGGAAGACGACTGATTCTCCAAAGGCCGGAACTCCTGAGACTCAACCCCCTGCTAAAGATGTGGGAATCGTATCTGTAGCTACCGGAGACGGTTTGCAGGAAATCATGAAAAGCCTCGGTTGCGATCTGGTAATGGACGGCGGAATCACTATGAACCCGTCAACAAGCGACCTGGTGGAAGCGGTTAAATCCGTAGGTGCAAAGAAGGTCATATTTTTGCCAAATAACGGCAATATTTTTTTAGCCGCCAAACAGGCCAAAAGATTAACAGGCAGAAACATGTATATTGTCCCGTCCAAAACCGTACCCCAGGGGATTTCTGCGCTGCTTTCTTTGAACCTAAACGAAAGCATGAAAGAGAATCTCAAGAAGGCAGGCAAGGCAGTGCGCAGTGTC
>DUTL01000140.1 GCA_012842105.1 Candidatus Fermentithermobacillaceae bacterium
ATCTTTTCGATTTTGTATCCAATGCCCCATACCACCTTTAGGTATTTTGGCTCTCCAGGGTTTACCTCGATCTTCTCCCGGATTCGGCGTATGTGGACCATGACTGTGTTTTCTACACGGTAGGCAGGCTGCTCCCAAACCCGTTCGTAAATCTCCTCAGCAGGAAAAACACGCCCGGGTGAGCGCATCAACAGCTCCACTATCTTTGTCTCGGTGGGCGTTAGCCTGACAGGGTCGCCATCAACAGTCAGGGTGCGGCTCTCCAGGTCAAAGCACAACCCACCTGACTGCAGGATGTTTGACCGGTTCTTCGTGTAAACATCGCCCAGGCTCAGGTAGCGCCTTAGCTGCGACTTCACGCGGGCCATCAGTTCCTGGCTGTTAAAGGGCTTAGTAACATAATCATCTGCACCCATGGATAGCCCTAGAATCTTGTCGCTGTCTTCAGACTTGGCTGACAGGATAATGATGGGAATGTTTCTCTCCTCGCGGATCTTCAGGGTAGCTGAAAGGCCGTCCATTTTCGGCATCATCACGTCGAGGATAATCAGATGTACATCATGAGTGTTAAGAATATCCAGCGCTTGAAGGCCGTCATAGGCTCTCAAGGCCTCGTAACCTTCATTCCGGAGGTTAATCGCAATGGCATTGACGATTTCCCTATCATCATCAACCACCAGTACCTGTTGCTTTACCATGTACATGTCACCTCCTGTAGCCGGAACAGCCGGTATCCTGACAAGGTGCCGCGTGCGGCGGATCCAACCGCTCTACTCCACAATACGCCATATCGTGCTATTTGATCCAACCCATTTGATCTGATCGGGTTGTTCGAATCGGATTGGTCCAATCCGATTGAGCCGATTCGATTTAGCTGATCCGAGTTGAATGTTGACCGGTAATAACCCCATTAGCCTTACTACTCACCTTAGACAACAGATCTGAAGGAAAACCTGATGGATTCCTTAAGGCTTTCTTACAATCGTCAACGATACATTGAGAACTAAAACCCCTCGGATTCTTAGGTTTCCATTCCAATTATGTAAACTTATGAAACGTTGAGGGCCGTCCCAGGTGTTTCACCAGGCATTTCAGTGGTGTGAGTGAAATGTTTGGTTTTTTGTAGGCAAAAAGAGGCAAGGAGTCATCAATCCCGAAGTGTTAAGTAACTGGCCAAACACAAAGGAGGTGCAACGGGAACATAACGCGAATCGACCACTCACGGAGATGAGAAGTTGGTGGGTTGAGTGAGTTGGTTGTCAGAGGGTGTATGGGGGAGATGGATATTGAAATAAATTTGAAATTTGTGGAGGACAGCAACTATATATTTAACAAGATGATACCAGAACTTACTGTTTTTGGTATTGAGAAAACAAAAACTTTTTATATTGATATATTGGGATTTAAAATAGAGTACGAACGTCCAGAGGATAAATTTGTTTTTGTGAGTTATGAAGGAAGCCAATTCATGTTTGAAGAAATGCATGAAGATGGTTGGAATGTAGGAGAGATGAAGTATCCGCTGGGACAAGGTGTCAATTTTTCAATCGAAGTAAATGACATCGGTGAGTTATACAGTAATCTGGTAAAAGAGGGGCTTCCCTTTTACCGAGATATAATGGTAAGTACATATGAAGTGAATGAGGAAGATGTGGAACAGAGAGAATTTATAATTCAAGACCCGAATGGTTATTTGCTGCGATTTACAGATTAGGTAGCAAATTTGAATGTGGTGGATCTTCGACAGACGATTGGTATTTCCTTCAGGGAATTGAAGTTGCGTCAGTTCCAGGGATCACAAAGGGTTTTCGGACAAGCGCTGGAGAAATTCGGATACCGAGTAATCAGTCACGAGATCATTCGGCAACTCATAGTCCGCATGGGTAAGCAGATAGAGCGAGAAGAAGCCGAGAAACGCCGAAAACCGGAGGGTAAACGGCGAGTTCCGATACTTTACATAGAAACCAAGGGTTACTGGGTGTCGATGCAAAAGCGTGCCAAGAGCAGACAGGAAGTAGAAATGAATTACAGCCCATGAAGGGTGGCGGAGGAAGTCACCTGACAGCAAGAAGTACGAACTAATTAACAAGACTCATTTTCTTGCGCTTGACTCCCAAAACTTTTGGGAAAACGGCAGCAGGCATCTTACAGTCGATACGATACTTTGATAGGGGGTTGTGGCTCTTACCCACATTCACTTGACAGACTCTTTCAGTGTCCAATATTTCAACAGCGGATTCGGTATGAGATAATGGAAGCAAGATTTCGCATTGGAGTGTAAAACATGAGATTGTTTACTGTTTCCGAGGCATCTCAAATACTGCGGGTTACACCAAAATCAGTCCGGGACTTCATAAATTCGGGCCAGCTAAAGGCTTCCAAAATCGGAACATGGAGAATCAAGGCAGACGATCTTCTGGAATTCATCAAGTCTCGTTCCAATGTTGCCCCCGAAAGCCCTTTGGCCAGTAGTGAACCGCCAACACTAGGTACTGTTACAGGACAGATGATCATTGACTGCTATACCAGTAATCCGGCTCCCCTGGTTACGAAGATGGCGGAGTTCATTAACAAAAGCCAGTTTAAGGATATTAGATGGCAATATACTTATGACGAGAAATTCAGCCGTGCAAGATTCACTGCATCAGGTGAACTTGCATTTCTCCAGGCTATTCTGGATCTGGTGGGCGAGTACTACTGAGATTCTGCGTTTGCTCCACCCCTTTTGTATGCTCTCTGCTTAGAGCCGGAACACTGCATTTTTGCTCGCCTCAATGCAGTTTAGGCAAAAACCGGCATACTAGCCTGCAAAACACAGCTTAATCTGATCTGCCCGGGACATAGAGGGTACCACTCTTTCTCAGTCTGGCTAAAAGGTGACAATATCATTGTCCGGTAACAAACTCTTTGCCAAACCCCTTGACGCTTCGCATCAATCGAACATATGATGTTATCAATACTTGGTAAGTATTGATACTCAATAATAAGCTGTGATAAGCACATACCTAAATAACATACAAGACAACACCGCACATCCAATACCCCTTATGTGGGCGCCGAAAACTCAAGCAGGCTGAAGAATTTGCAGTAAAGGTGCTACAGCGTATAACTTAAGGAGGGCTCCCCAATGTCAAAGCTTTCCGATACCATTGCACACGTCATCCTGGAGGTCAAGCGCATCTCTGAAAACACCTGTCTGTGGCCAGGTTGGGACCCAATGTCCACGCCAATGGCCCTGTACGGAACTGAGACTGCGTACCTGATCGGCCACCCTTCCCCACCCGAAAACTATGAACCCCTCGAGCCTATGGCAGGGCGCTCAGTCCACAAGGGCCCGCGCATGCCTGAGATGGCAGCCAACACCGCATGGTCTATCGCAGGTGAACTATGCGCCATGGCCAGGATTCCTGATACTCCGGCTCCGGACATCGAGGGCTACATGCGCCTCGTAATCCATGAGTGCTTTCATGTGCACCAGGTCAAAAGCCTTTCAAAAGCTGCCCGCCCCAGCTTCATGCTGTCAAACAAGTATCCCGAAGGCGATGCCGAGAACAATGCTCTGTCCATAGTGGAAAACCGGCTGCTGGCCGCCGCCATTCAGAATCTCGGCCTCTCGGCAGCCAAAGAGTCCGAAGAGCAGGCAAAGAAGTC
>DUTL01000141.1 GCA_012842105.1 Candidatus Fermentithermobacillaceae bacterium
GTTGAGATAGGGGTACAAGGCGAAGAGATAACATCCGTTAGGGTTGGCGGAGGCGCTGTTACCGTAATGAAGGGCCGGATGAAAGTACTGTGAGGCAAGGCTTAACAGGTAAATAGTACCTGACGGTGATTTATCCGGGGTGAGCCTGGACGGTTATGCACGGCAAGGCATGAGTTTTCTGTGCATCAAGAAGGGAAATCGGTTTTTGTGTAGAATGAGAATCTGTTAGGGAACAATTATTGTTCTTGGGCGTCTAATTATCCACAAGAGGTGAACGTATCATGGAAAGGAAGTATTCTCCTTCCATGGGGTTTGAACGTTATACGAGGAGAAGGGTATAGTTAAACACACTGGCAGCAATTGGGATTTCGGTTAAATTCTTGACAAATTAGGAGATGCAAAAGAAGGATTTTGGGAATCCGCGACGAATAGATAGGGCGCTACAACTTTATTGGGACATTGTGCTTTTGACAATAAAAGATCGCGGGATAACCTAAAGTTCCCTGTATGTGAATGATTGACCTGGCCTGGTGCAGGTGCTATAATCAGCCATAGCCTGGGAACATGTCCAGTACAAGGCGGAAAATCGACGAAGAGAATCGGTACAAACACAGTATTTTGGCCGGAAAACAGAGCCTACCCGGAAAAGAAGCTCCCAAGACGAACCAGTTCATACAGGACTCCTACTTTCATACACAAAGGGAGTCCCCTCCAGGGCAGGAGGGATTATCCGGGCAAGGTGGAAGGCTGTGAAACAAATCCTTGAGAGGAGGGATCCTGGGCTTAGTCGAAAACGGCGAAGAACCCAAGTGTTTTAAACCTCAAGCAATGTGAAAATGTTGAACCGGTTGAGTACTATAAGGTACCGAAAACCGAGTAAAGGAGGAAACTCGTAAGCATGAAAATGAAGAGACTTATTGCTACTGCTTTAGCAGCCGCAATGATCTTCGGGCTGGTCAGCGTGGGTCTTGCTGCTTCTTTCCCAGATGTTGAGGAATATGATTTTGCACAGGAAGTACTCAGGCTGGCCGATCTGGGGATAATCGATGGTTACGACGATGGAACGTTTAAGCCGGAGAATCTGGTTAAGAGATCTGAGTTTGCAAAGATGATCGTTTGCATGCTCGGCCTCAAAAACGCTGCTGAGTTAATGCACGGCGAACCTGTACCTTTCTCCGACGTTGATGCAGGCCACTGGGCAGCAGGTTACATTAACGTTGCCGAAATGAAGGGCATTGTAGGCGGTTATCCTGATGGCACTTTCAAGCCGGATGGAAACATTACCCACGCCGAAGCTCTTAAGATGGTTTTGGCTGCCATGGGTTACGCAGAAGACGGTTTTTTGGTAGTACGCTGGCCTGTAACCTGGATAATCCAGGCGACAGAACTCGAGTTGGATAAAGGCCTGGAGGTTCTCGCTAACTTGCCCATAAGCAGGGGTGAGGTCGCGAAACTGTTTGACAATTCTTTGATAAAGAAACATGTATATGTCAAAGAAGGCGAATTTGTAGCGCGGGATCCAGAAGTAACCTTTATGAGCAAACTGAAGGTAGCCTCTGTTGAGGGTAAAGTAGTGGACTCGCCTGAGCTCTGGGACAACACAAGCGACAAAGTTAAGATTGTGTGGACAGAGAAAGTAGATGGAAAAGACGAGTACAAGGAAAAGAGTTTCTCTATAGAGGACTACGAAGGGTTGCTCGGCCACAACGTAAAAGTGTGGCATAAGGGTAACGCAGTGCTTGGCGTAGAAGATCTCAGCACAGAGAAAGCACTGACTGCCAATGAATATGCGAAGATCAAAAAGCCAAGTGAGAAGTTTGTAAACTTCACCAAAGCCGAAACTGATGAAGACGGTGTGGTTTATTATCAAGACAAAGTGTTTGATGTCGAGGCTGCTGACGAGATCGTTGTGGTCTATCACGGCACCACCCCTATCGCGGTCAAGGCTATAAAGTATAGGACTGGCACAGTTCTAGAGACCTACAAGTATGGCACTAGGTTAGATATATATCTGGAAAACATAGGTAGGCTGGATCTATACAAGTATGGTGTGGAA
>DUTL01000142.1 GCA_012842105.1 Candidatus Fermentithermobacillaceae bacterium
AAAGTACCTTCTCGACACCTTTACACCTCTGAACTCCCTTCACATAACATCACTTGAGACAAGCTAACCTATCCTCTATTCGATTCCCAAGCCAAAATTCCTTCTTAGCCGGATGAATTACTCTATCAACTAATTGATTCGCAGGTTAGCCACATTATTTGTCCATCCATACCCGCCTTCAATACACGGCCCCGGCGTTTTGCAGCAACGAGCTTCACCTACAGTTCTCATTGGCACTCATGGGCAACGTAATTGCAGGCCACCGCTCTTGCCAAAATCCCAGCAACACCACCGGGGCCGGGGGTCGCACACGGTACGGTAACGAATTGCAGGCCACTGCTCTGCTCAAAACCTCAGCAACTCAATCCGCCGGAGTTTTGGATCGATCAACTGAAGCCTATAATTGTATATACGAGCTTACCCGCAAAAAGTTTTGGAGAAACCTCAACTTTGACTGTAACTGTGAATCAAATCTCAATATCCCCGGCTACCGAGTTCAAGTGGCTCAGCCTGAGCTCCTCAATATCCTGAACTCTTATCCCCAAACATACCACCATCAGCAAAATGGCAGCACCACATGCAGCACATTGAGTTTGGAACCGGTTGGGGAGGCAGTCTTCGATTAACACACAAGATGGCCCGGTTTCCCGGGCCTCTATGACTCTGCTCTATGTATCCAATTTATGTTGGCATATAACGTATACCGGCCTCTTAAATCTTCCTATGCAGCCGGGCCTCCTGAGTTAGGGCCTTCAAAGAGGCTCTGTAGGCCCCCACAGGCTCCGTGAGCCCGGTAGGCTTCGCAGGCCCATAGGGCTCTCTAGGCTCCCACAGGCCCGACGAACTCCGCAAGCCCAACGGGCTTCTCAACCCTGGCGGGCTCCGCGTCTTCCTTTAGCCCCTCAGTGCTGCATGCGCGGCTGCAAGCCTTGCCACAGGCACACGATACGGCGAACACGATACATAATCAAGCTTGGCCATATGGAAAAACTCAATCGACGACGGATCACCGCCATGCTCACCGCAAATCCCTATCACCAAATCAGGCCTCCGCGTCCGCCCCAGTTCAACAGCGGCCTCAACCAGCTTGCCTACGCCCTTTCTGTCAAGCACTGCAAACGGGTTTTCCGGCAGTACCTTCTCACCCAGGTACTTGTGCAAGAACTTGGCTTCTGCATCATCTCTTGAGTACCCGAAAGTTGTCTGGGTCAAATCGTTAGTGCCGAAGGAGAAAAATTGGGCATGCTCAGCAATTTCATCTGCAGTCAGGCACGCCCTTGGAATCTCTATCATCGTGCCGATAACCACAGGAAATTCAACGTGCTGTTCTTCCTGTACTTTGTTTGCGACCTCGTTGACCCTTTCCCGGAGAATCGCAAGTTCTGCTGCTTCGCCCACAAGGGGAATCATGACCTCTGGAAACACATCGGAAATACCATCTTTAACCAACCGTGCAGTAGCCTGGAATATGGCCCTGGCCTGCATCTCATAGATTTCCGGGTAGACAATGCCCAGCCTGCAACCTCTCATGCCAAGCATAGGGTTCATTTCCTGAAGCCCACGTGCTTTTCTGAGAAGATCCTCTACCCGGGATACTTCAGAAACAGGAGCGCCTTTTGCCTTCATTTCAGCCAGGGATCTTATAAGGTCTTCTATGTTAGGCAAGAACTCGTGAAGCGGCGGGTCCAGTAAACGTATTGTAACAGGGTAACCTCTCATAGCTTTCAAAATACCGTAGAAATCTTGTTCCTGCATGGGAAGAAGCGCATCCAATGCCTGTTGCCTGAGCGCTTCAGTTTCTGCAAGGATCATCTGCTGAACCACAGTCATTCTATCGTGTCCCATAAACATATGCTCAGTACGGCAAAGCCCTATGCCTTCAGCTCCAAACTCTCTTGCCCGGCTGGCATCTTCAGGAGTATCAGCGTTAGCTTTGACACCTAGTATTCGCAGCTCATCCGCCCATCCGAGTACTTCCTTGAAGGACTCTCCCATAATAGGTTCTACCAGGGGAATCTCGCCGTGGAAGATATCGCCTGTTCCGCCGTCTATAGAGATAACATCGCCTTCATTTAGCTCATAGCCGCCTATAGCCGCCTTGTTCCCTTCCAAATCAATTCGCAGAGCGTCACAACCTACCACTGCAGGTTTGCCCATGCCGCGAGCCACGATAGCGGCGTGACAGGTCATTCCACCCCTGGATGTCAAAATACCCTGGGCATGAACAATTCCGGGCATATCATCAGGCGTGGTCTCAGGCCTAACAAGAATTACCTTATCGCCCTTTTCTCCCAAAGACTCAGCCGCCTGAGTGCTGAATACAACCATTCCCGTTGCGGCTCCGGGGGATGCAGGCAATCCCTGAGCCAGCGCTTCCGCTCTGGCTTTAGGGTCAATTCCTCTGTGGAGAAGCCTTGAGACTTCCTCAGGCCTTATCCGCTTGACCGCTGTTTCTTTGGAGATCTGCCCTTCCTTCACCATCGCCCTGGCAATCTCAAGGGAAGCCTGGGCAGTGCGCTTTCCGGTTCTGGTCTGTAGAACATGAAGCTTGTTGCGCTCTATTGTGAATTCAATGTCCTGCATATCTTTGTAGTGGTTTTCAAGCAGGCGCGCCACCTGGCTGAGCTTATCGAACATTCCGGGAAGGTCTGTGTCGATTTCAGATATGTGCTTGGGAGTTCTTAACCCTGCCACAACATCCTCGCCCTGAGCATTCATCAAGTATTCCCCGTAAAGTACGTGCTCGCCTGTGGAAGGGTCTCTGGTGAACAGAACCCCGGTGCCTGAATCCGAACCCATGTTGCCGAAAACCATGGCTTGAATGTTTACCGCAGTGCCCAGGTCATCGGGAATCTTGTTGATTTTCCTGTAGATAATAGCCCGCTCGTTGTTCCATGATCTAAACACAGCCGATACGGCCATAAAAAGCTGGTCATAAGGATCAGAAGGGAACTCAACGCCTGCCCTTTGCCGGATAATATCTTTGTACGTCTCTACAAGCGACCGCAGCCCCTGGGCCGGCACTTCTTGGTCCTGGACTACACCTTCATCTTTCTTAAGTTGCGAAAAGGCTCTCTCAAACTCATGATGGGCAATGTCAAGAACCACGTTGCCAAACATTTGGATAAACCGCCTGTAGCAGTCATAAGAAAAACGCAGGTCTTGAGTGGCTTCGTAAAGGCCCATGACGCTCTGGTCGTTAAGGCCCAGGTTCAATATGGTATCCATCATTCCGGGCATGCTTATGGGAGCCCCTGACCTGACAGATACCAAAAGAGGTTCGTGGCGCCCGCCAAAGTTCTTTCCGGTCTTATCCTCTAACCCTTTCATATGTGTTTCTATGTCTTGTTTGAGAGACTCCGGGAGTTCCTTGCCTGATTGGTAATAAGTCTTACAAGCTTGTGTCGTGATAGTGAAACCCTGAGGTACAGGCAAGCCTATCCTGGTCATTTCAGCAAGGCCTGCCCCTTTTCCTCCCAGGATGGCTCTTTGCTCCTCCCCGCCTTCTTCAAACCAGTACACGAGTTTAACGGCCACTTTTCATGCTCCTCCCCTTGATTATGTCCAAGACCTCATTAGCCGTCTCTTCTACGGCTTTATCTGTAACATCAATGATAGTACAACCTAACTGGCGGAAAATCTTGTCTGCATACTCAAGTTCTTGAAGAATACGTGTAATATCTGCATAAGACGAACTCTCATCAAGCCCCATGGCTCTGAGCCGTTCCCTCCTCACCTTGACCAGTTTCTCAGGGCCCAGGGTAAGCCCAATAACCTTACCCACCGGAATCTTGAACAGCTCAGGAGGCGGCGGAAGTTCAGGCACTAGAGGAACGTTTGCCACTTTGTAAACTCTTTGGGCCAGGTAAAGGCTTACAGGAGTCTTGGAGGTGCGCGAAACCCCTATCAGTACCACATCAGCAAATGGCAACGAAAGAAGGTCTTTGCCATCATCACATTTTACAGAAAACTCAACTGCCTCAATGCGCCTGAAATACTCCTCATCCAGGCGGTGCATAAGACCCGGTTCGAATTTAGGCTCTGACGTGGCAACTGTTGAAAGAGCTTCCAACATAGGCCCTAGCACGTCAACTGATGCAATGCCTCTTATTCCCGACTGGGATCTTACATATTCCCTGAGTTCAGGTTTTACAAGCGTATAGGCCACTATAGACCTTCTGCCCTCAGCTTCTTTGAGGGCTCTGTCGATGGCCTCCTCGCTTTGCACATACCCGAACTTTCGAATGTCAACGCCTCCGGCGTTAAACTGAGCAGCTGCAGCTCTGACAACCAGTTCAGCTGTTTCACCTAATGAATCAGATAAGACGAAGACTGCCGGCCTTTCACCTTCCACCTGTAACCCTCCCCATCTGCCTTGTTCGCCATTGCCCGCCTAAATACCCACTGGAAACCGGCCTGGCACGGGCACGCAAGCGCTCTGCCGGCTACACATGGATCCGGCAGTGAGTGCCCTCAGGGCTTGCCGGCCAAAGGCAGCACATAAGAAAAATCAGCAAACCTGGTAAACATTTCTGATACACGGCCTAAGAGATTAAGCCGGTTTTGCCTTAGTTTATCTTCCTCTGCCATTATCAGCACGTTGTCCAGGCAGCTGTCTACAGGATCCCTCAAGTCCGAAAGTTCCTTAAGGTACTCCTCATACTTCTTATTTTCAAACAGTTCGTCCATAAGCGCACTCTTACGCTTAATCAAATAGTAGAGCTCCTTTTCAGATTCTTCAACAACCAGGCTCTCAACCACCTCTTTGCCTTGGGCTTTGCTCCCCAGCACAGAGGTTCTACGCCAGCCTGTGACGATGTTGTCAAGATCCTGAGAGCCCAACAAAGAAACGAGCGCCCGGGCCATGAGAGGCAACCTGGATATGCGGGTTTCGCCTCCGCCTGTGATTCCCCGTATCATTTCTATGGGCAGGCCTTGATCAAATAGAAGGGCTTCGACTCTGTGCAATATGAACTGTTTGAGGTCCGCAACCAGAGGCGGCTCACTTCCGTGCCTTTTCCGGGCTTTACCTGCCCTGGGAGGCCTGCTCCCTGCACCTTTATTGTCTTCTGCAGACTGATTGTCTTCCACAGCTTGCACTCCAAGCCCTACCGTAAACTTCAGAAGTTTATCAAGGCCAATGTCGTAACCGTGTGACAGGATGATATTTGCCACGCCGGAAGCGGCCCTTCTCAGCCCCAGAGGGTCTTGTGAACCCGAAACCTGAGTGCCCAGAGCAAAAGCAACAGACAAAGTATCAAGCTTGTCGGCGAGGGCCACAAGCGCACCTGCTCCCTTATCCGGCAGCTTGTCCCCTGCGCCTCTGGGCATGTAATGCTGAGAAACAGCTTTGGCCACCGGTTCACCTGCCCCCTGCGCCCTAGCATAATGGCCTCCCATTATTCCCTCTAATTCAGGAAGCTCCCTTACCAGCAAAGTAACC
>DUTL01000143.1 GCA_012842105.1 Candidatus Fermentithermobacillaceae bacterium
CCTTTTTCAGTCATGACCCTAAAGGGCGGAATTGAACGCATACTTAAGAAAGAAATTCCCGAAGTCAAAGAAGTTCAGTCTGTATAGCTCACCGGGTAGCCTGCGAGTTTCCCTACTTGGAGGACTTGTTTGGACCGGTGACTTGTTTGGCCTCCCGGAGTCGCCGGGTTTATGCTGTTGCCCGGCCCAGGTGAGTTGCCGGCGTGATGGGGTGCACGCCGTCCATGGCTTGCACGGCGTGGGGGAGGCTCTAGGGTTCATGATGCTGTGAGTGTCGGTGGCTTGCTTGGCCTGATGGTGTTTCCGGACCTGGTGGTGTTGCCCGATGTGATGCTGTCAATATGGTATCTCAAGAGGCCCCAACGCCTTTTGCTATCCAATCCTATGTATGGGCGCCGGTTCTCACACCTTGCAGGCAGGCAGCCGTCAAATACCGATTTAGCCAGTATGCAATCGCCGATGATCAAGTCGGCGATTTTGTCTGGATGGTCGCCTTGTCTTTCACGCGAACCCAGAAGCCCGTGGGCCAGGCTGGCTCCGATTCTTACGTTCAGCCCCTCCTTTACAGCCAGTGCCTGGGCCAGCGGAGGTATCGCCAGGGCCTGGCATGGCAGGCAATCCATAAACCGCCTGGATATGCAAGAAGGGCCATGTGACATCACAGCGGCACCCAAGTCCTGCCGCCCTATAACTCTGTTTAAGTCCAGCCGAGATTGAATAACCCTGCCGGCCATTCCTCCGTACGGTAAGCCCCTGGGGTAGCAGTCTGTCAAGGATACATGGTATTCCCAGGCGATTGAGGCAAAAAGCGACGAAAGGTGCCCGGCCAGGTTGCCGGAGAGGTCGCCGTCGCAAAACATAATCGCATCAGCGCCTTCAGTGTATGCAATCAGGGCCCCTATTGCCCTTGGCACGTCTATCCCCAGAGGCTCAGGCTCCCAATAAGCTGCCACTCTCTTATCAGGGTAGTTCTGCACTATGCCCAACGTGCCGTCTGAAGTGCCATTGCATACAACGATCACTCGTGTTGAACCTGCCGCCAGGCAGTTCGCAATTACATGAGCTATGGTTCGTTCTTCGTTTTGCGCAGGGATTACAGACCAGAGATTCAAATGGCCCCTCCCATACAGTACTTATATTCTATCTACATGCCGGTATACGTGTGTGTGTCACTCACATAATATGCGGCAATCTTAGAAAATAGCGCGGTCACATTGTTAATCCCCGTGGCATATAGATGTTTTAGCGACAAAGGCATTTTTGCTATTAAGAGAGGAGGGTAACGGTTGAGTCTGGATACCCTCGAAGTAAAAACTGAGGAGATAAGACTGGAGGAAACTATAGGCGTAGGGACTTCGCAGGTAGTGATTTCCGAGCCTGTGACAGTACCGGAGCCGAAGCCACCTGTGGCATCAGTCATTGATTTTGCCGGCAGAACCAATATTACCAAGGTTACAGTGCTTCCCGGGAAAGTGATTGTAGACGGGGTTCTTGAGTTAGCCATAATTTACGAGGCTGCAGTTCCTTATCAAACTGTCCATGTATTTCACGCCGAGGTTCCGTTCAGCACCTTCGTAGAGATCCCAGGTGTGGAGCCCGGGATGGTAGCAAGTCCCATTGTAGCTATTGAACATGCATCATTTGAAGTTCGCCCTGATGGAATGGCCATAGTAGTTCGGGCCGTTTTGATGCTTACCGTTCGGGTTTCAAGGACAGCGATTATCGACGTTGTCACTGATGTAAGCGGAATTCCCGGTTTGCAGGTAACAAAAGAGATGATTAAGGCTGAAACGGTACTAGGAGAGTCTGTAGCTCAAGCGGTCATAAGGGAGCACCTGTTCATTCCCGAAATCAAGCCAGACGTAGTATCGATAATCGACCAGGTAGCCACAATTCAGATCAACTCAACAACGATTCTTCCTAACAAAGTTATCGTGAACGGAACAATCAGTCTCAGAACTATCTATGAAGCCAGGACTCCCTACCAGACCGTTCATGTGGTACATCACACCATTCCCTTTGAGCGGTTTGTGGAAGTGCCTGGTATACAGCCTGGAATGACAGTGCTGGCCAATGCGAGAATAGAGTTCATCTCAGTCGATGTTGCACAAAACGGAAGGGCAATTACCGCCAGGATAATTATTGAAATACACGTCAAAGTGATTAGAGTTCAGAAAATCCAAGTGGTTACAAACATCACAGGGGTTGCCGGCTTGGAACTGGTAAAGGAACTTGTAAGAATTCAAGAAGTACTCGGTGAGAATAAGTCTCAGGGAATTGTCAGGGAGATCGTAGACATACCCGAGGAAAAACCTCTGGCGATGGCGATTCTCGATTCTTCCTCAACTCCCGAAGTGAAGCGCGTAATTGTGGCACCAGGTAAGATCATAGTCGATGGGACCATTGCGCAGAGGATAATATACGAGCCTCTGATGGATCCTACTCAGACAGTACACACATTACACTTCACCGTACCGTTCTCTGAATTTGTGGTACTTCCCGAAGCCAAACCGGGTATGACAGCCAGAGTGTCGGTCCAGGTAGAACATGCTAACTTCGAAGTCCCGCCTGCCGGCGAGCCAATCATGGTGACCAAAATCATCATGATCACAGCAAGGGTCTTTAGAACCAGGCATGTTCATGTAGTTGTCAAGGTCAAAAAGGGAGTGGCAAAATGCACAGGTACAGTCACTGCCCATCTGGTTAATGTAAGGCAGGGCCCAGGATTGACATTTGCAGTCATAGCCCAGGTAAACGCCGGTACCACAGTGCGTGTTCTTGAAATCCAGCCTGAATGGCTCAAAGTACAGCTACCCTCGGGCCAGGTAGGTTGGATCTTCGCGCAATACGTCAAACATGATTGTATGCCTCGTGGTTGAGTAACGAAGTGGGGAGGCCGGGGCAACTCAAGGCACGCCTGGCCTCCATGAAACATCGGGGACGGTCCTAAACGTTTCAGTGTACCCGGTACAATGAGATACTGACAACGCTCGGAACGTTTCACTCATAGAACATTTCAACTGACTCCATGCTTTCAACTGGCCCCATAACCCTGCTGATACATTGTTTTGTTTTTCCTTAGCTGTCTGTGACTTCGTCGCCCCGGGAAGGTTGGGCAACTTTACAAGGCGAGGTTGCGACTGCCAGGCAGTGAAACGTTTAGGACCGTCCCCAACATTTCACTGGCAATATATACATTTTCCAAACCTAAGGCCGGAGTTGTATTATATGGGTAGAGTTGGCTCAAAGCACAGAAAAATGGAAGGAGGAACTCAATGAAGTTAAGAAAGAGTATTTCTGCATTGGTCATTGCTACCCTGATTCTAGGGCTAGTTGTGCCGGCAAGGCAACTTTTTGCATCACCGTACAGACGATATGTTCTTCCGGCTCGGGATGGAGGGAAGGTGTTTCTCTTTGCAGGCCCTTCACGTGGGAGCCTTGCTTTGCTCTTGGCCGACATATACAGAGACAGTTTTGCACTTCAAAAGATACTTCGGATACTTACACCGGGAATCTGGGATTTTGCACAGGATATGCCGTCTATACCGGTTCCGGCACCTTATCCTGTACCTGATCCAGAGCCGGTTCCTGACCCGGCGCTGCCTCCTGAGCCCGAGCCCGAACCAGAGCCATCTCCGGGCCCGGAGCCAGAGCAAACGCCTGAACCGGAGCCTGAGAAAGGGATAACGGCCGAAGAGAAGCTAATGGTCGATCTGGTAAATGAGGAAAGGGCCAAACTAGGCTTGAAACCCCTCGAGATCGATATGAAGCTGGTTGAACTCGGCAGGATGAAAAGCCAGGATATGATCGATCTCAACTACTTTAGCCATACGTCTCCTACATACGGTTCTCCTTTCGATATGATGCAGAAGGCCGGAGTGGAATACCGCATGGCAGGGGAGAATTTGGCAGGCGCATCCACAGTTGAACGTGCCCATGACGCACTTATGCAGAGTGACGGGCACAGACGAAACATCCTGAACCCGGACTTTACCCATATAGGAATCGGTATTGCTAAAGGTGGCCCATACGGGATGATGTTTACTCAGATGTTCGTGGGTTCGACTTCTTTCGGATCCACCGGCGTAACAAGGCCAAACGACTAGCACATATTCTAAAAAGTATTTGGTGAATGAGCCCAAGTGAACTTAATCAAGTAGTAGAGCACGTGTAGTGTTATGGAAGTGGATCAGTGCCACGGTGGGAAACAAACGGGGCCACTGTTTACTGACAGACTTAGCTCTGAGAAGAACCAAGTCATCAGAAAAAGCAGTGGCCTAATATTTAAACGCAGGTTCACCGGTGTCGAGATCACATGCAACAACAAGCGGGCCAATTCCACGCAGGTGCGATCGTGATGGCCGTTAGTGCAAGACCTGCTCCTGCCCATAAACCGAGTTCTCAATCGCCTTTGCTAATAGTTAATAACTGTAGTTATACGATGGAAACTTAATGGGGGCACGCACAGGAGTGATTCTTGCGTCAACAACGTTCTTCTTGAGAACCTGCATCTCAGAGTCATAGCACATTATGGAGTTCTTGTTCCATACGAAGATGCCCAAGATCTCGTAGTTTCGGACGGCAATGTAAACCCAATAGCTTTCACTTGAATCTTCCGAGTACAGCTGCATGTTACCTATGACTATATCGCCTAATCCTCCCGAGATCCCAGTCGAGTACCCATAACCGCGTAACTCGTCAATACGTGTGGTATCGGGTATCAGGCCTTCTACTGTATCTGATACGTTGAGTAGTGGAACAAACTGTTCATTCTCTATGTCCAGAAAACATATAGTTCTGCCTCCGGAAAGGTACAACCCGTTGCCGTTGAAATAGGTGTTTCTGGGCCACGTACAAACAACTATATCGCTTGTATATTCCTCTGGAACCGGGATTAACCCGGACCAATGCCAACTATTGCCTTCGATATCGTATAATCCATAGAACAAATAGGTGTTTAGGTAATACTCTGGGTCACTGTATTTGTAGACAAAACACGCCCTGCTATCATGGATGCCTGCACCAACCACGTAAGCATCACCGACATGGAACGTGTCGCCGTTAATTTCAAATTCGTGAGAAACTGAGCTGGTTGTAAACTCATCGCCACTGTCAGTAGTTACCCGGTACGAATCTTCATCGAGTTTAATGACCAGCCCATTCCCGAAGACTGTCTTGCTCACATCCCCATGCGGCAAGCGCCTCACATCCACAGATTTGCCAGCCTCGTCGACTCTCACACCAATGGGCTCCAAGTAGAATGTTGAGCCCCCGTTCCAGATCCCGATCGGGGCGCGGCACGAGGAGCCACTTAACTTCATAATGCATTTCCTACTAACCAAGACCTCACCTGACTCGATATTCCAGCTTGCAGTATGCACTCTCATCTCATCTTCGCTCTCAGGAGACACACAGACCAAGAATGGAATGAGAAGGCCTGTCGAGTCATTCGTGCTTCTGCCGCAACCTGAAGTCAATGCCAGCAGAAATGCCAGTAGCACTGAAAGTACGATTGAGTGACTGCGTTTACACCGCATGGGTCAACTAGCCTCCTTGGCAATCTGGGCGAAGATGCACTTCTGGTTCTAAGCTTGAGAGATGTGGTCGATGTTGAGTAAAGACCTAGCACAGCTTATGTGCTTGCCGGTTACAGTCACAAAGTTTCGTGCCGCCGGTAGACTATCACCGGCGAAACCAGAAGAATCCTTTCAATGGAAATTATGCCTTATATTTAGGGTAAAATCAACATGTGAGGGTTGAATCGATCGTGTCAATCTATTAGGAGGCTATTTCATGATTAGAGTTCTGACAGAGGTGGGGTCTTTGGCCCCACCCCCACTCTTTTGGCCCAACCTCTGTCAGAGACTATACCGGCTCAAATTCCTAGAACTGAAAAAAGCAGCTGCAAAGAAGGATGATTATAAGCAGACAAATCAACCATTCACAGTTGAAGCCTTTGGTTCCTGCCATTGAAGTTCACCTCCAAAAGTAGTTGCGTTAACATGTTATGTCTAGAAGGTGACTTATGACACTAGTTTTCTGCTTAAGAGCCTACCTGTGCTGATTCAATTTGGTGAACCGGGCCGTAGTACACACTTGCCTCGGGCTGTGTTGAACGAGGCTCTGGTGTAAACCAAGCTTCGGCCTAGGCGAACCGATCCGCACCATGCAATCATCCCAAACCAATCATCCCAGGCCTATTCGTTGGCTCTTACATAATCCCTGAATATCCACCCGTGCTTACCGTCATAGAGCTGCAATCCTACCCAGTTGCCTCTTCTTTCAGTCAGGATAACAGGGGTTCCCCTGCCTAAGACCGCTGTGAGACTGCCGGAGGGGCTAGGCGAGTCTCTAAAGTTCACTTCATCCTCAATAATAGTCCCAAAGGCAATGAAGCGATCAGGTACGTTGCCAGAGCATAGAAGCTTCAAGGTTTCAATTTCGAACTTCTTTTGCGCCAGGATGCGATCTATCAGGTCACGTTCAGTGGAACTTCTTACTTTCTTTGATACATCCTTGTATTTTTCAACGGCCTGTTTTTCCTGCTCCATGAGTTCGGTCAATATTTCCTCCATACAGATCCTCCTCCCAGGTAAACAGACAAAAAATCAATGCTCAGAATTAGATCTATGCGAAGTCATAGTAGGACATACCTTATGGCATACATTGAGGCACAAAATAGGCCCGGTTTGTCTCGTGAATATGTCATCTTGAATATTATGTCATGAACTAACGGATTCCAATTAACTTGTCAAGCGGTTAGAGGGGGGTGTTTGTTATGTTGTTTAATGTTAATAGGGGGAACCTTGCAGTCAACGGAGGTTTTGAGCAAGGGCTTGCGGGCTGGTCTGGAATCTGCAATGTAGGAATTGAAGGGCTGCCTTTTGCTTACGAAGGTTTGGTTGCCGCTGCGATGGGCAAACCTGACAACCTTCGGGAAGCGGTTATGTTCCAGGATGTGCCAATACCGGCGCGACGGACGTTTGTGCTCAAGTTCTTTGTTTCAGGTGTTGCACTTAATCCGGCAGATCTTACTGTAGATGTTCTGTGGCTCGCGCCATGCGGCAATGTGATATGCTCTGCACTCGCTGCCCCGGTTTTTGCTCCCGGAGAGACTACGGGCCCGGCTGCAAAAGGTGGATATAAGGCGGTTGTATCGTACACAGAGCGTGCTCCTGCTTCAGCTGCATGGGCCAGGATTATTTTCCACAAGGCCCCAGGGGCAGTTCAAGACAATTTCCTGCTGCTGGACAACGTGATTTTCGTCATGCAATGATGAGATTCTCGGATTAGGGAGGTGGGTAGCGTGATAGTATCGATTCCTGAAGGAAACCTGATTAAGAATCCCGGGTTTGAACTTGGGCTTGCTTTTTGGCAGACACCACTAACCCTTACTTCAACCATAACGCAGAATGTGCGAATCGCAGATGCGGGCTTAGCCCATTCAGGCCTCGCTATGCTCGGCTTAGGTTCGTTGTACCCGAAACAGCCGGCAATGGTATTTCAGGAAGTAGAGGTATGCTCTGGAAAATACTTCGAGCTGGATTTCTCAGTAGCGGGCCTGTGCGCGTGTGCTGCCCCACTGCAGGCAACAGTGCAATGGCTGGATGCACGCGGCAATGAAATAGGGCTCGGCGTTTCAATATTGATTCCTGCTGCTACCATTGGCCTGGTAACAGAAGGCGGATGGACTCTTCACAGCGGGATTACTGACCAGGCACCGGTAGGAACGGGAAGTGCAAGGATCTCCTTTACACGAGGTTCGGGTTTGGCAGAAATCTTTCTTGATGACGTGCACTTTTTCCAGGTTGGATAGAGGTTTAAGAGGGGGTGTAAAACGTGGTTGTGGCGCCGAAAGGAAACCTAATTGCCAATGGAGATTTTGAATTAGGAAAAGTAGGAGAAGCTCCCGAATGCTGGGAGTCCACAAACGTTCTGCTTGTTGGATCCTCCCAGGCTTTCACAGGATTGCAGGCGGCCGCAATGGGTGCCGAAGTTCCATTATGCCCGGCGGTTATGTATCAAGACATCCCTGTGTTTCCCGGACGTCGTTTCCTATTATCGTTTCAGATGGCATCGCTGGCTTGCACAGCAGGGGATTTGCTGGTTCAGGTCAGGTGGCAGAATAACTCGGGTTGTGATTTAGGCCCTGGGCTGTATGTATTCATATCAGGGTTGTCTTCTGGGAAACCAGCAGATGGATTGTGGCAAGCGCAGTCACACTTGACTGATTTTTCGCCTATCGATGTATGCCGTGCCCGTGTTGTTTTTACCAGAAGTCCGGGCAAGAGCCGCAGCAGCCCAACGGTAATCGATGCCGTAACGTTTGCAGACATGAATTAGTGCAGTGACGAACCAGTAAAGAATAGCCGGTTTCCAGGGGGCGGGAGTAAACTGCCCCCGCTCTATTAGCACTGAATAGGTGACTGATAGCTCAATGGCCATTGAAATTCCGGTGCCTTTATAGGGGCTCCGGGGTGTTTGCGGGCCGGTGCGTCTCCGGGAAGTGCTGGATTATTCCGGAGTGGCTCTCCAATCGAGCCGGCTATAACGGCATACTTTCGTATAGTACATACCCGGCAAACATATCTTAGGTTTGTGAACAACACAGGCACAAAGCTGCTTCAGAACGGTACCATAACCTGTAAATTCCCTCGACCTTATGGTAGAATAGGTGCTACTCAGAGGATGAAAGAGGTGCTAACCCGGTTGGGCAAAAGCGCAAGCAACTGCTTTCCAGTAAAGATCAAGAGGATCTTAATAGGCGGCCTTACATCCTTGACGTTGAGCCTATTATGTATTTGGGCGGTTCTCCGGTTCACCCGTTCCGGAAGCTTGTTCGCAAACCTTCTTGCTGTGGGAGCTTCAACCCTGGTTTTATCCCTTGTATTGGTAGCGGGAAGCTGGGTGGCCGATGCACTGAGGCTCAAGATCCTTGCTTCTGCCATGGGCGGGCAAGTTCGATTTATGGAGTCGCTGAAAATTACAGTCGTAGGTTCGTTTATGGCCGGTGTCACACCATTTGATACAGGCGGCGAGCCTTTGAAAATATACTTTCTTCACAAGAGAGGCCTAAGCATAGGAACATCCACGGCAGTGGTGGCGCTTGGCGCCTTCTCTCATGCTACATCCAGATTTGCGTTGTGGTTGCTGGCTCCGGTTATCATGCTCTTGACCGGCAGGAGCCTGGTAATTCCTGCTGCGATCAAAGCTACTTTGGCCCTGGGAATTGTGATTTACCTGTTTTTCATGTTTTTGATAATTGCGGTGATTTTCTGGCCTGATTGGGTAGAGGTGTTTGCAGGGAAACTTCTTGAACTCAAATGGGTAAAGAAATTGGTACCACAGTCTATGGCAGAAACTGTACTTGATAAGGTAAGAACCAGCGCCTATGATTTCAGGGACGGAATCAACAAGGTCAAGTCAAGTGGCAGCCATGCTGTGTTTGCAGTGCTCTTGAGCATAGCATATTGGCTGCTTGTAATCGCTGTACCCGCCCTTATTGTAAGGAGCATGGTTCCCCAAGTTTCATTCTCCCAGGTGTTTTTCGTGGCTATGACTGTTTATCTGGTTATGGCTTATGTGCCTACCCCCGGTTCAAGCGGTGGGGCAGAGGTGGGCTCTGCGTACTTTTTCGCCTCTATTCTGCCTGCAAAGATGGTGGGGGTATTTGTCGTGGTTTGGAGGTTTGCAACCTATTACTTCACTCTGCTGGTGGGCGGAATAATTGCATTGTTTGAGACAGTGAACTGGTGGATCAGAAAATCTCAATCACAATCTCGCCAGGCAGAGGGCACTCCCTGAATTCTCCTACGGGCTTGGGTTGCCAGTTACGGGCTGTTCAATTCCAGGCTGTCCGGCTCCGGCCTCACCACCCCAGGTTTACCAGACGTAAGATAATAGCTGCGGCTTCGGCCCTGGTAATAGAGTTGTTCAACCTGAGTGTACCGTCATCATACCCTTGCAGAAGAGCTTGCTCTATGCACCACAATACAGCTGTACGGTTTTGGCCTTCCAGGGGTTCCAGTTCGTCGTGGTGTTTAGGCCGTTCTGTGCCTGTTATACCATTCCCATTGCCAGTCGTGCCTGTATCCGTATTTGTTGTTGCTGTTCTCCACAAGAGAGTGCAGACCTCTTCTCTTGGGCAGAACTCATCAGGAATCCATTGAGGATCATAATGGGGAAGAATTGATAAGTGAGCCAGATAGGCCACATACGGGAAGGCCCAGTGGCTTTCTTCACACAAGCAAAACTCCCCAGGGTCAAGTCCTTCAAAGTCTGTGCTGTCCAAATCAGGTTTTCCTGAAATTACCCGTGCAAGAGTCGTGACGAATTCGGCTCTGGTCACAGGTTTGTCAGGCAAGAAGCTGCCATCTTTAAACCCTTCTACAATGTTTTTGCGTGCAAGTTTGGCTATGTCGAGCCTCGCCCAGTGGTTGAGCACATCGGGGAAAGCCCGTTCCAGCACCTTTCCGGAATCGCTGATGTCTGTGTTGAAGGGTTGCGAGAGATTATTCAGCATGGCGAGAACGTCCTCTCTTTCTTTGTCTTCCAGCATCACTGTTTTGCCCCACAGTATCTTGGTTGGAAGTACAGTTACGTCTTCTATGGCTGTTTTCGATAGGGTAATGCTCAGTACTGCACCGATTTGGCAGGCCGGGATTTCAGGGCGTGTAGTGAATATGAAGTTACCGAGGCTATGGGCTGTAAGGGCCTTGCCGTCGAATCTGAACCCTCTAAGCACGTGAGGATGGGTGCCGACTATGATGTCGGCGCCTGCCTCTCTCAGGATCGATTCCATCTGCAATACCCAGTCTTCAGGCGCGGTGGCCCTTTCTTCGCCCCAGTGCAGGTATACCACTGTGAAATCAACTTGAGTGCGGAGGCCTTGAAGCCTGCTCACGATGTTGTGGTTCCATAAGCTGTAGTCTACTGCGAGCCCGGGCTTATCACCGGCCGCTGCCCATTCTTGTACCGGTATTACCATGGATGTGGCCAGCAGGCCTACCTTGATTCCGTTCTTCTCTAGGATAACAGGTGCTCTGGCTGCTATTTCATCCTGGCCGGCTCCCACCGGGGTAACGCCGAATGTCTTGACATTCCCAATGGTTTCCAAAAGGCAGTCTACACCAAAATCCCGGGTATGGTTGTTGGCAAGGGATACTATGTCGACACCGGCGTCTTTCAACCCTTGAAGGGTTTCGGGAGGCGCCCTGAATGTATACTGTTTACCGGGCATTGGGGAGCCTGTTGATCCCACTGCGCATTCAAGGTTTCCTATTGTAAAGTCCGCACTTTGCAGTGTATCCTTAACTCCAATCCAGGGGGCCATAGGGCCTTCGGCGTTTATGAGCTCTTGAATGCGGCTGGCTAGCAGAATGTCGCCGACAAAGTTAAGAGTAACCTTTTGCTGCGTATGTTTCCCAGTCGCAGCCTGTGCTTTTATATGTTGCATGGGAATCACCGTATTCGTAACGGCAAGGCATAGCAATATGCCGAAGATGAGAATCCGAGGGACACTCCGCGGGACAATCCAAGCAATTGCCGTTGGTTTGCGCCGTATGTACTTATCAGAGGCGCCCGTCTCTTTAGCCGGGGCTTTTTCATGCACATGACGCGATTTTCTCATTGCTTACACCGCCTAGTTGGGTAATGCTGTCCCGGCACTGGCCTTTGGCCACCAGGGCCGGTTAGCCTGGAAACATATTCTACGTCAATTTTCATGTTCCTTCATTTTGCTGGTTGAATTTACCAGTTCCGGTTTTGATGAGCTGATGCCCGGCAGGCATTGGGTTCCGCGCATTACCCCGGCAGGCATATGCTCATCCCGATTTGAAGGTTTAGCGGCTCAATTCCCGGGTTAAGCTCACGAAGGCGTTCAACGGTTGTACCGTAGGTTCCTGCTATTGAGAACAGGGTGTCTCCTTGCGACACTACCCAGTACAGCCCCGACGCACAGGGTGGGATGGGGCCTCTTGGCAAGGCGGCTTCTTCAGGCAGGCAAATCTGCATGCCAACTTGAAGAGCTTCTGGCTCTATGCTTGGGTTGAGAGCCATGATGCGCTGAACTGTGGTACCTGTGGCACGTGCAATGCCGAAGAAGGTGTCGCCAGGGTTTACAGTCCATAAGATTCCCGTGGGGCATTGCGTTTGGAGGAATGCAATTTCACCCGTGGCTGACCTGTAGATATGTGGTTCTCCCAGGATGCGCTCTACCTGTTGATGAGCTGCTGACAGTAAATCAAAGGCCCTAACATTCCTGCAAGCACAGGTTCCGCGGATGCCTGCTTTGGGTTTCCTTTTTGGCCGCATTTTGCTACACTCCTTTGAAGGCGTTGTGAACTCCGGTTTATAAGAGGGAACTCTGTTTTGCTCAAAGCCACTGGAACTTACTTTTGTAATTAAGGCCAATTAATCGCGTATGGGGAGTTCGATAAATTCGTTTGACTAAACCTTTTCCCTTAGGTATACTATGTGTCGATGTCACTTTAGTGGCATGTACTTGGGCGAATAGCTCAGTGGGAGAGCACCTGCCTTACACGCAGGGGGTCACAGGTTCAAGCCCTGTTTCGCCCACCAGTCAGAATGCGGAGGCGTAG
>DUTL01000144.1 GCA_012842105.1 Candidatus Fermentithermobacillaceae bacterium
ATTGAAGGAACGATTCGGGCTTTCTCCCATGACACACGCGCCTTTTTATTGAAGCGTGTCGAAGAAATCGCCAACGAGGTTGCTGCGGCTCACCGCACAACACTGTCCTTCCGGGTGCATGACGCAGCTGCTCCGCTTATCAATCATAGTGAGCCGGCACAGCGGGCACGCAAAGTGGCGGCAACCATTGTCGGCGCTGACAATGTTGTCACAGACCAGCAAAAAAGCATGGGGGCAGACGACTTCGCCGATTTTCTGGCTGCAGCTCCGGGGGTTTACGGTCTGGTCGGGTCGCGCAACCCAGATGAACCCCGGACCCATTTCGGCCATCATCACGAACAGTTCGACATTGATGAACGTTCGCTCGTTTTGGCCGCAACTTACCACACGTTGTACGCCATTGATTATTTGACACAATCATCCTGACAAAGCAAACACCGGCGGTCTGCTGCAAACCGCCGGTGTTATTAATCGTAAATGATTTTTTCATAAGTCGAGGAAGTCATGGCATAGAAGACAATATAGGTCACGGTTAGAAGCGAAATTGAAAGATAAGTCAATGTCAGGCTTGACGGCCGGGTGATGATTTGAAACAGCACAACAAGCGCAAAATAGGCACGGCCCAGGCACGCACAGGCAAGAACATCGTCCTCTGTGACACGACACTGTCCATCTCATATCCAAAACCATACAGAAAGTTCCGGCAATCGCCGGAACTCTCTTATGGCAGGCTATACTAAACGTTGTTTTCCTTTAGTTCAACCAGGGTTTTGCTCCAATTAGAGCCTGTGTCAGCCCCTTGGATAATATAATCACCCTCAGTCAGAATCAGCAGCCTGGAAAACCTTTCTTCTGCGCGTTCCACCCGTACCTACTTCCCAGGTGCTCTGTTCTGTATGAAGCAGCCTATGAGCAACTTCTGAACCCGGTTCGCCCAGAAACTCCTGGTATATGTCTTGAACTGCCGGGTTTTCATGGGAAAACCTTAGGTCTGCTTTTTCGTCAAGGCCATATAGTATCTGTGCCCGCTCTCCGGCCCTTTCCTCGTCATCTACTGAAATGGGCTGGCCTCCGCCACCGGCACAACCTCCCGGGCAAGCCATAATCTCGATGAAATCATACTCGGCCTGGCCTTGCTTTACAGCCTCAATTAGCTTGCGCGCATTACCCAATCCGTGGGCTACTGCAACTCTGAGAGTTTTACCGGGAAGCACAAACTTGGCTTCTTTCCATCCGTCAAGCCCTCTCACCTCGGTAAACGCCGTAGGCTCAGGGTTCTTGCCGGTTACCAGGGCATACGCAGATCGAAGCGCAGCTTCCATAACGCCACCAGTAGCGCCAAATATCACTCCGGCACCTGTTGAAATACCCAGGGGAGTGTCCCAATCCTCTTCCTGCAACCTTTCGACCTGCACCCCTTCTTCCTTGACCATGGCGCACAATTCCCTTGTGGTAAGAACCAGATCCACATCCTGCCCGCTTCCTGCTTGATTCATCACAGACAGGCCCGCTTCATACTTCTTGGCAGTACACGGCATTATTGAGATTACTGCGATCTTACCGGCGGGGACGCCAAGTATCTCTGCATAGTACGTTTTGGCTACTGCACCAAACATCTGCTGCGGAGACTTGGTGCTGGATATGTTGGGCACCAGTTCAGGATACTGGGTCTTGGCAAATCTTACCCACCCGGGGCAACAAGATGTAAACAAAGGCAATGGGCCCGGCTTATGGCTGCTCTTTTTGACGCCAAGCCTTTCAAGCAGTTCCGTGCCTTCTTCCATAATTGTAAGGTCTGCAGTAAAGCAGGTATCAAAGACGTAATCAAAACCAAGGTGCTTCAGGGCGGCAACCATACGCCCCGGCGTTGCCGTTTCTGAAGGTATACCCAGTGGTTCACCCCACGCGGCACGGACTGCGGGCGCAACCTGTACCACGGTAATCTTATCAGGGTCAGAAACCAGGTCCCATGCACAATCTGTCTCGTCTTTTTCCGTCAAAGCCCCTACCGGGCAATGAGTGACGCACTGGCCGCAAAGGGCGCAATCCGATTCACCCAAACGCCTTCCGTAGGCAGGCTCGATAACGGTTCTTGCCCCTGTTCCTGAGATTCTCCATACCCCGAGGGACTGGACCTTGTCACATAGACTTACACACCGGTAGCACATAATACATTTCTTAGGATCCCTGACTATGGAAGGAGTGCTTTGATCCTTTTTCTGAATAGCAATCTCTTTATTGAGCCTTACATCGCGCACACCCAGGTCGTGAGCAAGATTCTGCAATTTGCAGTTTCCATTCCTCGGACACGTAGGACAATTGCAGTCATGCTGGGTCAATATGAGTTCTACCGCCATTCTTCGGGCATGACGAACCCGAGTGCTGACAGTAAATACTTCCATGCCTTCTTGCACCGCTGTGTTGCATGCAGTTACCAGCTTATTCGAGCCCTTGAGCTCAACAACGCATACTCTGCATGCCCCTATCTCATTAATCCCTTCAAGATAGCAAAGGGTAGGTATTCTTAGCCGTGCTTGTTGCGCAGCGGCAAGGATGGTTGTTCCCTCGGGAACTTCAACAAGCTTTTTGTCTATAGAGAGTTTTACCATCTAGCAAGCCTACCTCCTTCTATTGAACCGGATCCGTAATGGTCACACCGCAAACACCGTCTAGCCTCGTGAAGGGCCTCTTTGAAATCCATGTTGAGTTCAAACTGCTTCCAATCATGAATTCTCTCGGAAGCAGGCCTTTCCCTGAGGTTAACTCTGCCTTCCGGCGATAAATCTCCGGGAATGGCCGCGGGTACCAGGATTTCCCCTTCAGGTACACGCCCTCGTCCGCCCAGATGCATATCTATGTTAAATGCAGCCACCTTGCCCGCTCCTATTGCTTTGATTGCCGTTGCAGGGCCGGTTACACAATCACCGCCTGCAAAAATCCCAGGATACCCCTCAACAGAAAGGTCGTCGTGGGCAACAACTCTGTCTCTTGAACACGGAATACCGTCATTGGCGAGAAATTCCGATTCTATGGCTTGCCCGATTGCAACAACTACCACATCGCAGGGGATTCTCCGATCGGGGCTGCCGGTAGGAACAGGCTTCGGCCTACCTGACGCATCAATCGCCCCTACTGTCATTTCCTGAACCCAAAGCGCTGCAACTTGCCCATTCTGATCTTGTTCCACCCTGCCCGGCGCCATAAGTTCAAGAATATCGACTCCCTCAGCCAGGGCTCCTTCTATCTCTTCACGTTGAGCAGTCATGTCTTGCATTCTGCGCCTGTATGCTACCGTTACTTCCAATGCCCCCAGCCTTACGGAACTCCGGGCAGCATCCATGGCGACGTTTCCTCCGCCAATAACCACAACTTTCTTACCAGCTAAATCCACAGGTTCACCCAGGGCAATGTCTCGGAGCATCTTCACTGCAGGAACTACTCCCGCTGCATCTTCGCCTGGAATCCGTACTTTTCTGTCTCCATGGGCACCCATGGCAATGTAAATTGCATCATAGTTGTTCTTCAGACTCTCCAGGGTTCCATCACGGCCTACACTGAAATTGCTGTGAACGGTTACTCCCAAATTGAGTATAGTTTCAATTTCTCTGTCAAGTATCTTCTTGGGAAGCCGGTATTCAGGAATACCGTATCTAAGCATTCCGCCAAGCTTTGGCTGTTTTTCAAATATCGTTACATCGTGGCCCATTAAAGCCAGGTAGTAAGCAGCCGTCAGCCCGGATGGCCCTCCTCCTATAATAGCTACTTTCTTGCCGGAAAAAGGCAATGGTTCCGGTACCGGTACATCCCCTGCAGCTTCAACCGCATACCTTTTGAGCCCTCTAATGTTGATTGCGTCATCCAGCATAGAGCGCCGGCAATGGGGTTCACATGGATGCTCGCAGACCAAGGCGCATGCGGACGGAAATGGGTTATCTTGTCTTATCAGTTTCACGGCATCCTGAGGCCTGCCTGCCCTGATCAAGGCGATGTATCCCGGAACATTTACACCTGCCGGGCATCCGGAAACACAAGGAACCGGTGCGGCAAAAGTCCCAAGGCAATGTCCTTCTTCAATATGTGAGATGTAATCTTGTTTGAACTCTCTGACTGATCTCAAAACCATGGCTGCAGCATCAGAACCTATAACACAGTCGGCTGTATCTACGACCGATTCAGAAACTTCCTCCAGAAGCCTGATGGTCTGTTCGTCGCCTCTGCCGTCGAGTATGTCGTCTAAAAGATCACCAAGCCTGCCCAGCCCGATCCTACACGGAACACATTTTCCGCATGTTTGGGCATGACACAGCCTCAAAAATACAGAAGCCATGTCTACCGGGCATATGCCTGGAGGGGCCGCTGCCAAACGCCGCTCCATCTCCTGGACCATACGTTCCATAACGATTTCTGCATCATCTGGCGTGTAGACCGTAAGTCTGCTCAACTGAGAGTCCTCCTTTCGCTCCAATCAGTACTATGGTTGCTCCCGGGATTGCTGTTTTGTGATTGTGTGCACAAACTCCCAGTAGACTATAACACAGACTTTACTCAAATGCAACGGTGTTTATCACAACTTAACACTTTTTAGCGAGGAATTCAAAGCGCTGCTTTGAAGCGGGTGTCATTGCTGGCAGCATATGCTGCCTTTCATATACTTTCTTATGTTAGATCTCCCGGCATGCATGTGTAAAGTAGATTGTTGAAATTATGTATGATTTCCGTACAGTTGCCGCTAATCACCGTTACCGGTTAAGGGTATATTCCAGGCCTGGAGTAAGCAGCGGAAGTGTTGGCGGCTTCATGTGGCTGAATTTCCTCCGGTATGTCCCCCACAAGTTCCTCAAGCAAGTCGTCCATGGTGATGATGCCCACAGGCTGTTTCCCCTGGACTACCACTGCCAGGTGAACCTTCTTGCGTTTGAGCCGTGAAAACACCCGCAGAATGTTCTCTCCGGCTTGTACCAGGTATGGCAGGCGCATTACAGAGGTAACAGGCAATGACCCGTTTTCAGGGTTTGAGACCACTTCGCGTATTGCATCCTTGATATACACAACACCGGCAACCTTATCGCCTGAACCGGTAACAACCGGAACACGGCTATACCGGTGGGAATCAAACAGCCCGATGCATTCCCACAGAGTAACACCGACCTTATAGGTAACCACATTCTTCAGAGGTTGCATTATCTCAGTTACGGCCTTTTGTTTGGAGTTAAACACACTGTCAATGACATCCTTATCCTCTGGTTTTACATACCCGTCTTCTTCAGCCATTTCAAATATTGCCAAAACCTCTGATTCCGGCTTTTGAAATGCATCCTTTTTACTCCGGGAAAGAATCGAGACCAGGAGGGAAGGAATTACGGCCATCATGTATGACACAGGGCTCAAAATTCTTACTGCAAAGCCAAGCGGGATAGACACGGAAAGAGCCGCCTCTGTTGGAACCCTGGCAGCGTAGGTCTTGGGAACAAGCTCTGAAAACACGAATACAAAGGCTGTGGTAACGAGTGAAACGATTGCTACATTAACAGGCCCTCTAAACCCAAAGGAATACGCTATTGATAATGCAGTTACTGAAACCAGAATTGTGAATATATTCGTTCCTACCAAAAGTGCAGACAGGGTGTTTTTCGAGTTCTGCTCCAGAGCCTGAAGCAAACGGGCCCTTTCATTGCCTTCGTTTGAAAGGCTCTTTATGACCCACTTGTCCATAGCCAAAAAAGCAGTCTCTGCACCGGCGAAAAACCCTACGGCCAAGAGAGATACAATAAACAAAGTAACCCTCAACAAGACCGAAACGAGCGATACGTCAGTATTCATAGTTGTTTGGTTTCTCCCTCGATTCTTTCCACCAATACCTTATTAATTCTCGGGCCCTTGACTTCTTCTATGGTAAAGCAAACCTTTGGATCCACAAGGCAAAAAGCGTCGCCTGGAACCGGTACCCTGTCAAGGCATGTCATGACAAGGCCTGCGACTGAGTCACAGTTATCATTGTCGATTTCAATGCCGGTGAAGTCCTCAAATTCAACCAGGCTGATACTCCCCGGTACGCGCCATGTTCCGTTGCCCATATCTACGTATTCACGATTATCAGAGTCGTACTCGTCTTGTATTTCTCCCACAATCTCCTCGATTAGGTCTTCGATGGTTACCAGGCCTGAAACGCCGTCATATTCATCTATAATAATAGCCATATGCACTCCCAGGGCCTTCATTTCATGCAGTAAATCAGATACATTCTTGCTTTCAGGTATGAAATATGGAGCAACTGCAAACTGTTTCCCGGGGATATCCGCCAGAGCATCTTCCCAATCTGAAGGCCTTTCCCCAATGAATGTCGCCAGGGATTTGATATTGACAATACCGGTTATGTTATCTCTTGAGCCCCGGTACACCGGGATGCGGGAAAACCCTTCTCTTAACATAAGTCTGAGGGCTTCAAGGGCGCTTTCGTCCTCTTGTATGGCGGCCATCCTTGGGCGCGGAACCATGACGTCGGATACGTCAATGTTCCGTGAGTCGATAACTCCGGTGATTATCTCTTTCTCAGTATCGCCTATTGCTCCTACGTCCTCCCCATACTCCAGTGCAGCCATTACCCGGGCTTCAGAAAGGACCTGCAGATCCTCTGAAATGGGGCCGTTCTTGGGAAGAAACCGAGAGAAGAAAGATGCCACTCTTAGCAATATGCTTGAAAAAGGCCTCATGATTAACTGCAGCCACGAGAGGCTTCTTACAACCCTAACAGCGCTGCCCTCAGGGTTTGAACCCACCAGGAGTTTTGGGGTGATTTCGCCGAATAGCAAAATGAGGAAGGTTCCAAGGGCAATGGATATGAGTTCCGCCATCCCTTTTGACCTGGAAAGCCAGGAATAGACGATAACGGTAACTGCTGAAGAAAACAGGATATTGACAAGGGTATTGCCAAGCAAAACACTTGAGAGCAAGGAATTGGGGTTCTTTTTCAAACCAAGGACTTCTTGAGCCCTTTTGCTCCTCGGGTAACTGCTCTTTAGCTTGACCTCATCTGATGAAAAGATGGCGCTTTCCGACCCGGAAAAGAATGCAGACAATACCAAACACAACAACGCTACAAGGTAACTACTACCTCCAGGGTCGTCCACTCATCATCACCTTCCGAAAAGCTGTATTGGTTTGGCTGTGTTGATTACATTTTAACCCATAGATACGTACATGACAATATCTTATATCGAGTCCGGCCGGGCTGAAACACATCAAGTGATACGCCACGTGTACCAAGAAGCCCTGGTTCAGCCTCGTTTTGCTTCAAAAGTCAGAGTAAACGTTAGGACCGTCCCCGGTGTTTCAGATAAAAGGAATTCTACGTAAGATACCGAAGTATTAGCACAAAGATATCTATGTTGCCGGGGCCAAAAACCAGAGATGAAGCTCGGGAATCGATTGTTAACAGGAGGCAACGTCCGGACATGCATACACAAAACAGCCTGAAGGCCCTGTGGGGCCTGGACCCGTCTTTTACCTTTCTCAACCATGGTTCCTATGGTGCCGTCCCGCTCAAGATTCTCAAAGAGCAATATGAACTCCATCTTCACATTGAAAGCCAGCCTGTCCGCTTTTACGGCAGAGAAATTGAAGAAATGCTGGAAACGGCAA
>DUTL01000145.1 GCA_012842105.1 Candidatus Fermentithermobacillaceae bacterium
ACGTCTTTTGCCAAAATGGTTTCCAATGGCCCAGGGTTTGCTGAATACTCTGGCCCTGACAGACTATTACCTCGACAAGAAGAATCTTGACCAAGTGCGGAAAGAAGCTTCGAGAACCCGGTTTACACTGGTGGTTGAGGGATATGTGAAAGCCAGGGAAGTTGGCATGTTTCGTGACCGGCTGAGCGTATTCAGAGACATAGAGATTATTGACGAGGAACCGGGAGAAGATGACGATGTTCCGGTGTACCTTGAAAACCATCCACTCATAAGGCCTTTTGAAGTTGTTACCAACATATTTGGATACCCCAGTTATCATGAGATTGACCCCACTCCGGTTTTGGCTCCTTTCTTCTGGGTCTTCTTCGGCATGTGCCTGGGAGATGCAGTATACGGAATTATGCTTACTTTATTTTCATGGAGGTTCATCAAAACGCAAAACCTTGAAGATGACAGGTTGATGAGGCTCCTTATGTACTGCGGTGTTTCTACGTTCTTTGCAGGTGCGTTTATGGGAAGCTGGCTTGGGGATTTTCCTGCCGCGTTTCTTCCGGGCACGTTGTTTGAAAGGTTAACCAGCAGCGTAGCTTTGCTGGATCCTATCAACGATCCGCTTACACTGCTTCTGGTCTCGCTGGCATTCGGAATTGTTCATATCTGGGCCGGGATAATTGTCAAAATGGCTGGAACGATCCGGGCCGGGCAGGTAGTAGACGGGCTCGTAGATCACGGTTCCTGGGTAGTTTTCTTGCCGGGCCTTGTATCATGGGGCCTGTCGAAAGTAGGCGTAATTCAAAGCGATATTCCGCTTTACATTATGATTGCAGGAGCTCTGCTGGTCATATACTCAGGCGCCCGTGGACAGAAAAACATTCTGCTTAAGCCAATTTCGGGTATAGGCGGGCTGTATTCCATTGTCGGCTATTTTTCAGATACCCTGTCTTACGCCCGCATTCTGGCTTTAGGCCTTGCCAGCGCCATTATCGGTGTGGTTGTAAACACTATCTCAAAACTTGTGGTTGTCATGCTGCCGAAGGCCGGCTGGGTGTTCGTTCCTGTGATCCTGGCAATCGGGCACCTCCTAAACCTTGTGATTAACGCTCTGGGAAGTTTCATCCACTCAGGGCGGCTGCAATTTGTTGAGTTCTTCACCAAATTCTTTGAGGGAGGTGGGACACCGTTTAGGCCACTAAAGAGAGTGCGCGAAAACGTATCGCTAACCGATTGAGAAGCAGCGTGAAACTAAGTAGATAAGAGGAACAGTAAGAGCAAGACAGATTGGGAGGGAACGTTTGTGTTTAAAGGAATAGTAGGAAGCTGGCTTCTTGTGGGAAGTCTGTTTCTTGTAGTGATGTTGGCGATAGGCTTGTTCTTCGGGTCTGTATTGGGCGGAAACGTTTTGGCCCTTATGGGCGCCGGGCTTGTCGTATTTCTCGGCGGAGTCGGTTCAATTGTCGGCGTTGGCGTTACAGGTGAGAAAGCTGCAGGGATGACCGCAGAAGATCCGGACAAGTTTGGCCGGTTGCTCCTCTTGCAGGCTCTCCCCGGAACCCAGGGAATCTACGGATTTCTCGTAGGCTTCCTGGCCCTGGTGAAAATGAATGCTTTCGCCGGTGTTATGTCGCTTAACCTTGAACAGGGATGGCAGGTTTTCTTTGCATGTATTCCCGCGGCTGTCTCGTGTCTGATTTCTGCGCTCTACCAGGCAAGGGTCTCACTTGCAGGTATGGATATCGTAGCTAAGAACCCTGAAGAATCGGGAAAAGCCATGATCCTGTCAGCTATGGTTGAGACTTATGCAGTACTGGGCCTTTTGGCTTCGATTCTGTTGATCATGTTCGCAGTTAAGATCTAGGGGGAAACAGTAGATGCCCTTGGAAGACATTTTAAAAAGAATAGACGAGAAAGCGTCACTGCTAAAAGAGGACATCCTTACATCTGCAAGAGCAGAGGCTGAATCGAGGATTGAGGCTGCCCGGGAGAAGGCCGCTTTGCTTGAGGCCGGGATTTTGGAAGAAGCTACTGCTGAAGCAGAGCAGATCAAAAGCATTGCCGCTTCTCGAAGGGATATGCAGAAGAAGCAGATGATTCTCGGGGCGAAGCAGGAACTTATCTCTCAGGTCTTTGACGAAGCCGTAAAACGGTTGTCTAATCTGTCAAAAGAAGAATACCGGGCACTGTTGCTTGGCCTGATAGGGCAAAAAGCCGGCGGCACAGAGGAACTCATCCTGAGTGAGCACGACAACCATCGATTAGGCCCTGATTTCCATGATGCTGTCAACCAGGCCCTAAAACAACGAGGCAAGACAGGCAATCTGAAGATTTCGTATTCTCCTGACCGGTTAGGTGGCGGCTTCATACTAAGGAGAGGCGGAGTGTCAGATAATGTGACATTTCCTGCGATTTTGAACCTAATAAGGGAAGACCTTGAAATAGAACTGGCAAAGGTTCTTTTTGAGGAACCTTCAGAGAGGGAGAATGAGCCTTGAGGGACTATCTTTGGGCAAGCCCTGTCGGCCGCATCAGGATAATTGAAAAAGGGCTTCTGACAAGAAGCGACCTGGGTAAGGTATTGGATGCAGGTAATTTGGAAACGGCCCTTGTAGCGCTGAGGGATTCCTTTTATGGCCCGTACGTGTCGAAGATCGAGAACGCAGCTTTGTTTGGGGTCGCTCTTCAAGAGGCGGTTAAAGACGCCCACGACGGAGTTATGAAACTTGCCCCTGAACCTCTGGTCATTGCTGCATATAGAGCACGCTATGATTTTCACAATCTCAAGGTGCTGCTTAAGGCTGAGATGCTCGAAGTTCCCTGGGAAGAAGGAGCATTCACAGAGCTGGGCAACCTTGCACCCGGCGGCCTCAGGGCAATGCTGCAGGCCATGGGGCAGGGCCAGGCCGTTCCGGCGCCTCCGGAATACGAACCGGACTCAATCACAGAGAGTATTTACAAGGTAACTCTTGAGCTGGCCGGGACGTACCGCAGGGTCGTTGACGTGGCAAAGTCCAAAGAATCATCATCTTTTGAAGTAGACAGCTGGATAGATAAATCATATTACGCATGGGCTGCATCAATCTACCGGAAATACGGATATCAGGCTCTCATCGAATTCATCAAGTCTGAGATTGACATCCTTAATTTGAAGATGGCAATAAGGGCAAGGCTTCTGGGAATTTCAGGCCTTGATTTTGGCAGCATTGTGATTTCAGGAGGCGCCATAAGCCCGGTTGAATTGGCTGAGGCCTACATTGAAGGCTACAAAGGGATTGCCGCGCTTTACAAAAATACCGACCTGGAGAACCTTGCACAGCGAGGTGTGTCACTGGCAGAGAAACGGCAGCCCCTAACCGGCTGGGAAAGAGAATGTGACAATGCCATGGTTAAAATGGTTCGCGAAGCAGGATCAATATGCCTGGGGCCGGAGCCGGTGTTTGGATATATGTTTGGCCGAGAAGTTGAGGTGAAAAACCTCAGAATCATCCTTTCCGGAAAGCAGTCTCTGATTCCGGAAAATGAGATATCAGAGAGGTTGCGTGAAAGTTATGCCTAAGGTAGCTGTGTTAGGTCAAAGAGACGCTGTTTTGGGGTTCAAGGCCAGCGGGGCAGTTGCGTTTCCCGCTGATAACCCGGGTGAGGCCCGTGAGCGGCTCAGTGCAATTCTGGAAGGAGACTATGCTATCTTGCTTGTGACTGAAGAGATTGCACAAGTCCTGGAAAAGGACCTTGAGCCTTTGTATGACATGCCAAAACCCGTGGTTACGATTTTGCCCGATGCACGTAAACCCCAGGGTGTTGGCATGGAACTTTTACGCAGGCGAGTGGAAAAAGCAATTGGGGCAGATATTTTGTTCAAGGGAGAGGAATGATGCGGCATGGCAGAAAACCAGATTACAGGACGGATTACTAAAGTATCCGGGCCTTTGGTGGTAGCTTCCGGAATGGCCGGCTGCCGCATGTTCGACGTTGTACGGGTTGGCGATAATAACCTTATCGGTGAAGTTATAGAACTTAAAGATGATACCGCTTCAATCCAGGTATATGAGGAAACATCAGGGGTAGGGCCCGGTGAGCCGGTGGTTTCAACCGGCGTTCCTCTAAGCGTCGAACTTGGGCCAGGGTTAATCGGATCAATATTTGACGGGATTCAGAGGCCCCTTGACGTTCTTGCAGACATGGCCGGAGATTTTATCTCCCGGGGGCTTGAAGCTCCGGGCCTTGACAGGGAGAAAAAGTGGCACTTTGTGCCGTCGGTCGAGGTAGGCCAGGCCGTAAGTTCTGGTGACATTATTGGGAATGTGCAGGAATCACCTGTTGTTGTACACAAGGTTTTGGTGCCCCCGGGCGCAGCCAAGGGTACCGTCAAATCTATCAGCGAAGGCGAATTTACGGTCACAGACGCTGTATGCGTGCTTGAAACCGGGCAAGGCGATTATGAGATTACCTTGCTTCAAAGATGGCCCGTACGTATGCCCAGGCCGGTCAAGGGCAAACTTCCTCCTTCAGAGCCTTTGATTACAGGCCAAAGAATAATAGATTCTTTTTTCCCCATAGCAAAAGGGGGAACGGCGTGCGTCCCGGGGCCTTTTGGAAGCGGAAAGACCGTCATCCAACACCAGCTGGCCAAATGGGCCAATGCTGAGATTATTGTTTACATCGGTTGCGGGGAACGGGGAAACGAGATGACCGACGTGCTTTTGGAGTTCCCTGAACTTATAGACCCGGGCACGGGCAGGCCGCTTATGGAGCGCACTATTCTTGTGGCTAACACTTCGAACATGCCTGTTGCAGCCCGTGAAGCCTCTATATATACAGGTATAACAATAGCTGAATACTACAGGGATATGGGATATGATGTCGCCTTAATGGCAGACTCCACTTCCCGGTGGGCAGAGGCGCTTAGAGAAATATCCGGGCGCCTTGAAGAGATGCCGGGAGAAGAAGGATATCCTGCGTACCTTGGTTCACGGCTTTCAGAGTTCTATGAAAGGGCAGGAAAGGCTCAATTGATTGGCTCTGGTGGCCGTTGCGGGGCGCTGAGCGCCATTGGCGCAGTGTCGCCTCCAGGAGGCGACTTATCTGAACCTGTAACCCAGTCGACTTTGCGTATTGTGAAGGTATTCTGGGGGTTAGATGACAGGCTGGCTGCAAGGAAGCACTTCCCTGCTATTAACTGGCTCAACAGCTATTCTCTTTACGCCGACAGGCTCGACCCGTATTTCAGGGAAACGGTAGGAAGGGATTTTCCGGATATGCGAGATGAGGCCATGGCCATACTTCAGGAGGAAGACGAGCTTTTGGAAATAGTCAGGCTTGTGGGATTGGATTCACTGTCTGACAGGCAGAGGATGATCCTTGAGACGGCCAAATCTTTACGGGAAGACTTCTTGTATCAGAGCGCCTTTCATGAGATAGATACGTATTGCTCCCAGGAAAAACAGTATGGTATTCTCAAAATCATACTTGACTTCCACCATACGGGGATGGGCCTTCTTGAAAAGGGCGTAAAACTTGAAACCATTCTTGAAATGAAAATAAGAGAGCGTATTGCAAGGGCCAGGGTGGTTCCTGAAGACCAGTGGCCCAAAGAGTTCGAATCGATTGTGGCTGCGGTACGCGATGAATCCAGGTACGAAACTCGTTAGCAGGGTTAACATGCGTGAGCACAAAGTTTTAGCATGGGGGAATCTATATGCCGTTGGAATATACGACTATTACGCAGGTGTCAGGGCCGCTTATTGTGGTCGAACAAGTTTCCGAGGTTCACTTTGATGAACTGGTTGAAATAGAGACCGGAGACGGCCAGGTTCGGAGGGGGCGTGTGCTTGAAGCGGCTGAAGGCACCGCGCTTGTACAGCTTTTTGAGGGAACTTCAGGGCTTGACGTTAGATCTTCCAAAGTAAGGTTTCTAGGGCGGGTACTCGAAATTCCCGTATCTCCGGATATTCTCGGGCGTGTGTTCGACGGGGCAGGGAATCCAATTGACGGCGGCCCCAGGATTATACCTGATAAGCGCCTGGATATCAGCGGCAATCCTATCAATCCTTTTGCCCGGGCATACCCTTCAGAGTTTATTCAAACGGGTATTTCGTCTATAGACTGTATGAACCCACTGGTTCGTGGCCAGAAACTGCCTATATTCTCAGGCGCAGGGCTTCCTCACGCCCAAATCGCTGCCCAGATTGCAAGGCAAGCAACGGTTCTCGGAACGAAAGACCCTTTTGCAGTTGTTTTCGGAGCTTTGGGCATTACGTTTGAAGAGGCGGATTACTTTCTTACAAGTTTCAGGGCCACAGGAGCCCTTGACAGGGCCGTGGTGTTTACCAACCTGGCCAATGACCCGGTTATTGAAAGAATCGCAACCCCGCGAATGGCCCTGACCGTAGCTGAGTATTTGGCTTTCGAGTTGGGTATGCACGTGCTGGTTATTTTGACGGATATGACCAACTATGCAGAAGCTTTGCGGGAAGTATCGGCGGCCAGAAAAGAGGTTCCAGGGCGCAGGGGGTATCCGGGGTACATGTACACAGACCTTGCTTCGATTTACGAAAGGGCAGGCCGGATTCACGGCAAACCCGGGTCAATAACCCAAATCCCCATTCTCACAATGCCCGAAGATGACAAGACCCATCCTATTCCTGACTTAACCGGATATATTACAGAGGGCCAGATAATACTTTCAAGAGAACTTCACAGGTCAGGCATTTATCCGCCTGTAGATATATCAGTGTCATTGTCCAGGTTAAAGGACAAAGGTATCGGTGCAGGCAAAACACGGGAAGACCACGCAGACGTACTCAACCAGCTTTCAGATGTATATGATCGCGGAAAAGAAGCAAGGGAGCTGGCTGTTATTCTTGGCGAGGCAGCTCTCACTGAGAACGACAAGATTTTCTTGCGGTTTGCCGATGAATTCGAGAAAACATTCATTAACCAGGGCGCCAATGAGAACAGGACCATTGAGCAAACCCTTGATATTGGCTGGCATTTGATGTCACTCTTACCTCAGATCGAACTCAAGCGTTTGTCCCAGGCAAACATTGATAAGTACATGCCCCGGGGGAAAGCGCCTGAAAAAACCAGCTAAGGAGGTAGTAGGCGATGGAGATCAGGGCCAATGCCACGCGGCAAGAACTTACCCGGCTAAAGGGCAGGATACGAATGGCACAACGTGGACACAGGCTCTTGAAAGATAAGCGAGACCAGTTGATGAGGGAATTCCTGTCTATTGTCCATGAGAGCCGGCAGTTAAGACAGCAACTGGAAGAGCAACTGGGAGTGGCTTATAAGAGTTTCTCCTTGGCTCGTGCTGTGCTATCACCTTCCGTACTTGAAGAAGCTCTCATGGTACCGGGCGGAGCTGAGGAGATAGCCGTGTCGTACCGGCACATTATGAATGTGGTAGTTCCCGAAATGGAGATTGCAGGCCAGGGGCGTGGCCACGATCATGTTAACGGCAGCGGCCGTACCGGAACGCCTCCAAGCTACGGGTTAGCGACAACATCGTCTGATCTCGATGATGCCATAGCCAGGTTTCAGGGAATATTGCCTTTGCTGGTGCGATTGTCCTATGTTGAGAGAACGATCCATTTATTGGCAGACGAAATAGAAAAAACCAGAAGAAGAGTAAATGCACTGGAACACGTTTTGATTCCAGAATTGGAGCAAGCCGTTAAGAGCGTCGAGATGAGGCTTGAGGAAATGGAGAGGGCGAACATATCCAGGCTCATGAGGATAAAAGAGATTGTTCGGGCCCATTGATTAGCAGATTTTTTCTTAACATACCACCATTTCCGTGGATATTGCCCCTCATTAGACGGACACTAAACGTAGAAACAGATTGAGGAGCGTGGACATGAAGAATCTTGCTATCTGGGGTGGAAGGCCACTTAGCGGGAAAGTATATTGTGACGGTGCCAAGAATGCTGCCCTGCCTGTGCTGGCAGGCGCACTTCTTATGGACAAATCTACAATATTGGAAGTACCTGATTTAGCAGATGTGAGAACTATGGTTGCGCTGCTAAGGGCCATTGGGGCGAATGTAAGGCGATCGCAAGGCGAGATATCCGTCAGCTCGCCAGGCTCACTTATTTGCGAAGCACCGTATGATCTCGTTCGCAAGATGAGAGCGTCTTTCCTTGTTATGGGGCCTCTTTTGGTACGTTGCGGCAAGGCTTCAATCCCGCTTCCCGGCGGGTGTGCAATTGGCCAAAGGCCTGTGGATCTTCATCTTAAAGGGTTTGAAGCAATGGGAGCGCATATAGCTATTGACAAGGGCTTTGTTCACGCCAGTGCGCCCAATCTAAGGGGAGCCCAGATTTACCTTGACATTCCGTCGGTAGGTGCTACCGAAAACATTATGATGGCAGCTTGTTTGGCAATCGGAGAAACCATAATAGATAATGCAGCTCAAGAGCCCGAAGTGGTAGATTTAGCCAATTTTTTGAATTCTGCAGGAGCCAGAATAAACGGCGCCGGAACTTCCAGAATACGAATCACCGGTGTAAAGCGGCTTTTGGGTACGACATATACCATTATTCCCGATAGGATCGAAGCTGCTACTTACTTGATTGCCGGAGCGATCACCCTGGGAAATGTTTGTGTAGGGAACATTATTCCCCTGCACTTAAAACCTGTACTGGCCAAGTTACAGGAATGTGGTTTTAGCATAATCGAAGGGAATAAGAGCGTAGAAATAAACGCGCCATTCAGGGCACAACCTGTGAACATCAAGACTCTTCCGTATCCCGGTTTTCCAACTGATGTTCAAGCCCCCTTTGTAAGTTTGTGTAGTCTAGGGCAAGGAACCAGCATCATATCTGAAACAGTGTTTGAAAACCGGTTTGCCCATGCTGAAGAATTGAGGCGCATGGGCGCCAAAATTCGGATTGAGGGTGCCAATGCAGTTATTGAAGGAGTTCCTAACCTGACCGGAGCGACAGTACAGGCCAGCGATTTAAGAGCAGGCGCCGCCCTGTGCCTGGCAGCCCTTGCAGCCCAGGGTGTGAGCTATGTAACAGGGTTAGAGCACGTTGAAAGAGGTTATGCAGGCTTTGCTGCAAAACTTCGTTCGCTTGGCGCACGTATCGCTGTTTTTGACGAGGCAATAGAACAGGCTTCAGGCTTTACCGCAAGAGGATAACCTCAAGCATCTGCTTGATTATTTGCCCCCTAAGAATAAATCTTAATATTCCTCAATAGTAATCAAAAAAGGTCTTTGGAGGAAAACAATAATGAAAAAGGCCTTCTTTGGTCTTCTGTTTATTTTCGGATTGCTGGCCGGGCTGTTGGCTGCCCGCCATATTGAGCCAGCTCCCTCAAACCTGCCCCTGCCGGCAGGCACAGGTTATCCCATTCTCAAGATAGACGTGTTCTACGAACCTGAAAACACAGTGATAAGCATGGATCTGGAGGATTACGTCAGGAATGTGGTTGCTTCTGAAATGCCTGCCTCTTTTCATCCTGAAGCGCTTAAAGCCCAGGCGGTCCTTGCGCGAACATATGCCGTCAGGAAAATGCAGGTATTTGGAGGGGCCCCGTCCTTGCCGGGAAAGGCTGACGTCACGTCAAACCCTGCCAAAGACCAGGCTTGGAATCCTGAACAGGTCATCAAAGAACGTTGGGGAATCATTGGGGCCTGGCTGAACTGGCCAAAGATAGAAAGGGCCGTCAGGGAAACCCAGGGCTTGATTTTGACCTACAAGGGGATGCCTGCCGAAGCGGTATACCATTCTACTTGCGGGGGGATGACTGAGGCCGCAAAAGACGTATGGGGCAATGACGTAGAATACCTGCAAAGCGTAGCCTGCAGCTATTGTGTTTCCTCGCCTCACTACAAGGTTGCCAAGGTAATCCTGTCCTCCAGGGCCATATCTGATTCCATGGGCCGGCTGGGGATAAGCGTCCCGGCATCGAGAGTTTCTCAAACAGGGGCCCTGGCTGTTACTTCGTTATCACCTACAGGCCGCATAAAGCAGATTTCGGTCAACGGAAAGGCAATAAGAGGAGTAGAATTCAGATCTGCGCTTGAACTCAAGTCCACAAAATTCACCTGGGCGGTACAAGGTGACAATATCGTGTTCCAGGTTGCAGGCTACGGGCACGGTGTGGGCCTGTGCCAATATGGCGCTGACGGCGCCGCTAAAGCGGGCAGGAACTTCCTTGAGATTCTGGCTCATTACTATCCGGGTACCGCTGCGGCTCAAATTTTCACAGAATAAAGCCGGGTATTATTGCCTGTGTAACGAATGCCTCCGCCAAATTATGGCAATAATATTGCCGGAGGTGTTCTTATGCAGGCTGATGAGAGTAAGCAGCTGAAAGACGGCAAGTTCCGTGTGTTTCTCGTAAAGGCCAAGCACTATTTCAATTCAAGAACTTTTACAAGTACCGGCAAGGGGCTTTTGATTGTTGGCTGTTGTGTCCTTTTATTCAGTACAGGAGTCTTTCTTGGGTTGCGGGCGAGTTTCACAGGCGGCTCACCTTCCGGTGTGTATAAACCTGACGGCCCTGGGGCCTATGGCTTGGATGCTTTCACCGCTTCAGAACAAAGCCCGCCCGGTGGCGAAAACGAACCCGGCTCCGGCCAAGCCTACCTTGAACAGGAAACCTCCGCAAACCCGCCTCACTCAGAGATTGAAGGTTCAAGCCTTGTACATGCAGGTGAACCGCTTCAGGATGATTCCGAGGCGAATCAGAATAGCGGATCCGAGGTCAACGAGCCTTTCACCCTGGGTGGAATCATTATGCCGGCTTCAGGGCAAATTATAAGGCGGCCCGGCTGGTTCTATTCGGAAGAGCTGGGCGACTGGCGTTACTACCCCGGGGTAGAAATCGCAACTACTCCGGGGACCGAGGTAAGAGCCGCCGGTTCCGGGGTAATCAAGAGAATTTACCGGGATGAAGACTTTGGCGTGGTGATTGCATTAGGCCACGGAGACAGGTACGAGAGTCGCTATGGAAGGGTATCCTGTTCAGGATTGGTCCCGGGGCAGCAGGTGTCTAAAGGAGAAACCATTGGGTGGGCTGCTGAAAACATTCTTCACTTTGAACTGCTTAACGACAATGAAGCAGTGGACCCCCTGGATTTCTAAGCGAAGGCAATTAGTCAGTGAACGGGCACTTGGTTCATGATTTCCCCGTGCTTGCATATATATTACCGTAACATCCCACTAAGGGGGACACTTGCATGAATGAAACGATATGGAAACGCGCCATTGAAATTGGCGAATACATTAAGGATACTCAGTCCACGGTTCGTGAAGCTGCCCGCATCTTTGGGGTTTCCAAGAGTACTGTGCACAAGGATGTTACAGAACGATTGCCCAAAATTCGCCCGCAATTGGCCAAACTTGTGCGTGAAATATTAGACGTGAATAAAGCTGAAAGACACATCAGGGGAGGAGAAGCCACCAAGAGGAAATATCAAAAAGCCACCTGATTCAGTTTTGGCTGGCCGAATTTGCCACTTTTAGAAGGAACTTAGCGGTTTTCGTAGAATTACTGCGTAGTAATGTATTTTGGGGTGGCTTTGTGTGATAGGTGGCAGAAATGTAGGGATCGACCTGGGAACTTGCTCCGTATTGGTGTTTGTTTCCGGCAAAGGCATTGTTCTGAGAGAGCCTTCGGTAATCGCCAGGCATGTCGAAACCAGGGAAGTTTTGGCAGTAGGCAAAGAGGCCAGGAGGATGGTTGGCAGGACGCCCGGAAGCATTGTGACGGTAAACCCTCTTATGGAGGGTGTCATCAATGATATTGAGGTTACCGAGATAATGCTCCGGCACTTTTTGCGTAAGAGCCTGGGTTCAACCTTTGTATTTAAGCCTACGCTTCTTTTGTGCGTACCCGCGGCAGTTACTTCCGTAGAGAGAAGGGCAGTGCTTCAAGCAGGGCTGGCAGCAGGAGGCAGGCGGGTATATTTGATTGAAGAACCTCTTGCAGCGGCACTTGGCGCAGGTATAGACATAACGGCCCCCAGAGGGCATATGATAGTTGACATTGGCGGAGGAACCACAGACATAGCAGTGCTTTCTCTGAACGGAATAGTCACAGGCACCTCTACCCGCATAGGGGGCAACGCGTTTGACGATGCCATTATCAGGCATATAAGAAGAGAGTATACGATTTTCATAGGCGAGTCTACAGCAGAGCAGGCAAAAATGGCCGTTGGGTCAGCCCATGCCGAAGCAAACGAAACTTGCAGGTATGAAGTTAGAGGCAGAGACGCAATCACAGGGCTCCCCAGAAGCGTAACCGTGGGTTCTGCAGACTTGAGGGCCGCTTTGAGGGAGTCGCTTGACCTGATTTCTTACGCAATCAGGCAGGTTTTGGACCGTACCCCTCCGGAACTCTTAGGGGACATTATCGACAGAGGCATCATTCTTACAGGCGGGGGCGCACTTCTGAAAGGTATGGCTGAGCTGGTAAAAGATGATACCGGTTTGCCTGCCCATGTAGCTGAAGACCCTATTTCATGTGTTGCAAGGGGTACTATGATAGCCCTTGAAAACTTCGACCTCTACAAAGAACACATTGAAGGCCTCACCCATTAACGCAAAGGTTTTTCCCAAACCCTCTAATTAGTTTTTCCTCCAGGCCGATAAAGCTCAAGGGGGATTCTTATTTGATTAGAGGTATTCTGTCAGCTGCTACGGCAATGAGGGCACAGGTACTTAACCAGGAGGTAATTGCGAACAACCTTGCCAACGCTGATACTGTAGCATATCAAAAAGACAAAGCCGTCTTTCAAAGCTTCAATGATGTTTTGATGTACAGGTTTGACCGCTTTTCTCAAAGGTCTATTGGGGGATATACAGGCGGTGCAGTAGTTCATGATATTGCCACCTTGAGCAGTGTGGGGGCAATTGAAACCACATATAACCCTCTGGATATTGCTTTACCCCAGGGCGCTTACCTGGGCGTTGAAACTCCGGCAGGCACAAGGTATACACGCATGGGAAACATACGGGAGGGCGACGGTTACCTAACTGTCAGCGGATACAGGGTATTGGGCAGCAATGGGGCGATTCAGGTTGAGGCCGGCAAAACCTACAGCATTTCCGATGACGGAAACGTATTTGCAGACGGCCAAACAATAGACACGCTGTCGGTGTTTTCATTTTCAGGCGGCCCAACCCCGGCCAAGGAGGGTGATAACCTTTTTCGGGTAGCCGGCGGGGTTGCTAACCTTATTGATGCTCCCAGGCTGTTGGTTGGGGTTCTTGAAAAGTCCACAGTTGACCCTGTGTCTGAAATGGTAAGCCTCATTTCTTCTATGAGGGCATATGAAGCAGCCCAGAGAGCCCTTCGTTCTCACGATGAGACTCTTGAGCAGGCTGTTAACCGGGTCGGAAGGGTATAGCTCCCGGGCGTTTCGAGGATGTAGAAATGAGGAATCGGTGTTTCCACGTTGGGTCTGAGAAAGTTAGGTCTGAGAATGTGGCGAAAGGGGTTGGCCGAAAATGATAAGGGCTTTGTGGTCGGGAGCGACAGGGATGGCAGCCCAGCAGTTCAATATAGATAACATTTCCAATAACCTTGCAAATGTGAACACTGCAGGCTTCAAAAGACAGCGGGTCGAGTTCCAGGACCTTTATTATCAAAACCTCATGGTTGGCGGAACCGGTGTAGCATCTGTGGGCAGCGGCGTTCGTGTAGGAGGCACTCAAAGAGATTTCCGGCAGGGCCCCCTGGAAAGGTCTGACGATCCTTTGTCGCTTGCCATTGAAGGAGAAGGTTTCTTTACGGTATTAGGTGCAGACGGGGGCCGGCACTATACCCGTGACGGTTCCTTCAGGTTGGACAGCCAGGGCAGGTTAGTGACTTCGACAGGGTATCCCGTGAGCATCCGGGGCGGGAGCGCCATTCCAAGAGGCATTGAAGAGCTGGGCATAGACAAGTTAGGCGTAATCAGGGGTAAGGCAAATGGCTCCTTCCAGGAGCTAGGGCAAATCGCACTTACAATGTTTGCCAATCCATCAGGCCTGCAGGCCATGGGGTCCAACCTTTACCGTGAAACGCCTCAGTCCGGGCCGGCGACACAGGTGGAACCCGGGCAGCAAGGCGCGGGGCTCATTCTGTCAGGTTACATAGAAAAAGCTAACGTAGAAATTGTTACTGAAATGGTAAACCTCATCGTTGCGCAAAGAGTTTTTGAACTCAACTCCAAATCAGTCGAGACTGCCGACCAGATGTGGGCAATTGCCAACAATATCAGGCGCTAAACTGAAACAGGGGAGTAATCTATGAACAACAAAGTAAATGATTTGCTGTACAGCAGCTTCGCCAGGGCAACCCGCCCAAGGGAAGATCTGAGGCTGGCTCAGTCTTGCCGCGATTTCGAGTCTGTTTTCCTCACAACCCTATGGCGTAACATGGCAAAAAACGCCGGCATAGAGATTGGCGCATGGGATGTTTTGCTTGCCCAGTCTATGGGAAAGGCCTGGGCTGAGTCGGGAGGAATTGGCCTGGCGAAGGTGCTTTACGAGCAACTGTCGAAATCATCTCCCAGTAACTTGTCAGGAGATGATGTCGATGAAAAAACCTTTGGAGTGCCGGAATAACGGTAGTGAAGATCTCCGCCGGATTACCGCTATCCTTCCACACAGGGAACCTTTTTTGTTTTTATCCCGGATAATATCCGTACAAAACGGGCAATCAGCTACAGCAGAATACGATGTTCCTCAAGATCACGTGTTTTTTGAAGGCCATTTTCCCCAGGAGCCTGTTTTCCCAGGTGTGATTATCCTGGAGATGATGGCGCAAACAGGCGCTTTGGCTGTGCTTTGCGATTCAGGGCGGCGTGGACAGGTTGCTTATCTTGCCGCAATCGAATCAGCCCGCTTCAGGAGGCCGGTGAGGCCCGGAGAGACTGTGCGCGCTGAAGTGGAAATTGAATCTATGCGCATGAAAATAGGAAGGGCCAAAGGCGCAGCTTATGTGAATGGCCAAGAGGTAGCCAGTGCCCACGTAATCTTTGCCCTGTCAGTTTGACTATACTTTCGCTGGATGCTAATATGTCTTAGATTCCAGCCTAGGGCTTGGTTACTTTACATACTACTACCTCTTGGAGGTGGGCTGGCTATGGCAACAATGGCCGGAGGAAGGCAACTTTTTACTTCTGAGTCTGTAACTGAGGGCCACCCTGACAAAGTGGCCGATCAAATCGTCGACGCAATTCTTGATGCCATTCTTGAGAAAGACAAGATGGCACGGGTTGCTTGTGAATGCCTTGTCAAAACGGGGTTTGTCTTGGTTGCAGGAGAAATATCGACTGACTGTTATGTGGAAATGCCTCTTATTGTAAGAGAGACCCTGCGCCGGATAGGTTATACCAGGGCAAAATTTGGGTTTGACGCTGACACATGCGCTGTACTCACCGCAATCGAAGATCAGTCACCTGATATTGCCCTTGGTGTGGATCGTTCCCTTGAATCAAAGAAAGGCGAAATGCCCGACACTTTGGGCGCCGGCGATCAAGGGTTAATGTTCGGTTATGCTTGTGATGAAACTGATGTTTACATGCCTATTCCAATTTATCTGGCACACCGCCTTTCCAAACGGCTATCTGACGTAAGGCACTGCAAGATCCTGCCCTACCTGAGGCCCGACGGGAAAACTCAGGTTACTGTCGAATACCAAGACGGAAAACCTGCAAGGGTTCATACTGTGGTAGTATCTGCACAACATGCAAGCGATGTGCCTCTTTCTACCATACGCGAGGATATTGTTGCTCACGTTGTAAGAGAAGCTGTTCCGCCAGGCCTCTTAGATGAAAATACAAATATACTGGTTAATGCTACCGGGCGGTTTGTGGTAGGCGGCCCTCAAGGAGACAGCGGGCTTTCCGGCCGCAAGATTATTGCTGATACTTACGGAGGATTTGCCAGGCACGGCGGAGGAAGTTTTTCAGGCAAGGATCCAACCAAAGTTGACCGCTCTGCCTGTTATGCAGCTCGTTATGTAGCCAAGAACATAGTAGCTTCAGGGCTGGCACGTGAATGTGAAGTGCAGGTGGCCTATGTAATAGGGGTTGCACGGCCTGTTTCCATTGCTATCGATACCAAAGGCACATCAAAGGTGCCTGATCAAGCCATTCTTGGTATTGTGGAGAAAGTCTTCGACTTCAGGCCGGGTGCGATTATTGAACGGTTTGATCTCCGAAGGCCTATGTACTTTCCGGTATCAGTCTACGGGCACTTTGGGAGAGATGATCTTGACCTTCCCTGGGAGAAACTCGATCTAAAAGAGGACCTTTTGAAACACATCTAACTGCCATGTACTTCCCCTGGTGCATATATTGCCCCAGGGGAAGGTAACTTTGGCCAATCTCAGTAAACTTCTCTTGTCGCTAATCTCCGCCTGGTGTATTCTGGTAATACTTGAAGGCGTCTTGCTGAAACGGCATCACACTGCGTTGAGAGTCATGATATGTGTAACAGGCTGTCCTGATCTGCAAGATCTTATTGAGCCAATGGTCCGGTGTTTGAAACTTGAATTCCAACTGGCAGGCATTGAGCTTCAAATTATGCTTGATGCCGGCGGCTGCCCCCGGGAATGTTGCACAGTAGTGAGAATGCTCATTAATGACGGGGTTCTGGCTCCGGCATGCTTGGGTGCTCCTGATCTTGTGTTGTACCCTGGCCGCAAGCTAAAGGCTTAAAGCAGGAGCTTTCAGGGTAGAGTCCGTATGCAACTATACCGGCAGCTTAGCCGCGAGGAGTGTTTCATGAACCGGGGGAAAAGAGTCTTAAACTCAGTCATTGAGCAGTTGTCCTATTTTGCCTATGGACAACCTGGCCATTGCTGCCTTTGCAGTGCACCGGGGAGGACATGTAACGGTATATGCCCCAAATGCAGCAATGAGTTAACTCAACAGATGGCTTCGGCCTGCAAAGTGTGCGGGATGCCCTTGCGTTCGCCTCTGGAACTGTGCCGCGACTGCCGCCTCAACATGTACTACTTTGATATTCAGAGATCTGCCGGCATATATGAGGGCCGGTTGAGGTCTGCCATCCGCCGCATGAAATATCATGGAGAAAGATGGTTGTCCAGGCCCTTAGGGTTACTGCTCAGCCAAGTGGCACTTGCTTTTTGCCATGCAGACATGGTTGTCCCAATACCCCTTGGAGCTGCAAGTAAGAAGACTCGAGGCTACAATCAGGCAAGGGACCTTGCGGTAGAGGTATCAGGTAAAATTTCTTTACCTTTGGCCGATATTCTTGTAAGAGAGGAAGTACGGGATCATCAAGCTCAATTGAACCGCCTGGGCAGGTGGCAGAACTTGAAGGGCACTATGAAAACGGCGGATTACTGCAACATTAATGGCGCTCAGGTGTTGGTAGTTGATGACGTAACCACTACCGGCGCAACCTTGGATGAGGCAGCCAGGGCGCTAAAGCACGCAGGAGCCGAGAACGTGTTTTGTGTGACCCTGGCGCGGACCGTACGCCACTGATTGCGTTATTTCATTGCCCCGGTGTGTTTCCGTGTAGAGAAAGGTTGATACACTTGCAAATGAGAAATTGTAACAAGTGCGGCAAGATCTTTGCGAGTTCCGGTTCTTTGTTGTGCTCGGAATGTTTCGAAACAGAGGAGGAGCAATTCCAGATTGTTAAGAAGTACTTGTCAGGGCACAGAGGGGCCTCAGCAACAAAGGTAAGCAAGGAGACAGGTGTTCCGGTAGAAGTGGTCACTGAATTTGTGCGCCGCGGGCATTTGGTTGGGGTTGACTTTGAAAACAACAACGATGCCAGGTGTGCGATATGCAAGAACCCTGTTGCCAGGGGCCGCATATGTACAGAATGCCAAAGGGCCCTTTCAGGCTCTCAACTTGGCAGTTTGGATTCAGCTCAGAGATTTGCCTCACAGGGCCCTAATGTAAGCATCCAAAAGGAGAAGCCCAAAACCGGGGAGCAAATGTATACAATTGATTTGATCCGCAGAAGGCGTAGGTAGGTTTTTTTGCAGAAAGCTAAACGTCCGGATGCTCCAGCACGATGAGTATGATGGACGGTGGCAACTCCTGAAAGAGGCGATGTCAAATTGATGATATCCAGAACACAGATAGAGCAGGTACTCAAAATCTATAAATCAAGCAAAGTATCAAGGCCGGTTTCCCGTGACAGCGATGTTCTGCAAAATGCCCGGCAAGATGATATCAGGCTGTCATTTAGCCTGCAAGATATCGAAAAGGTCAAGCGGCTGGCAAATGCCCGGCCTGATATCCGTTACGATAGGATCGAGCCTCTTGTCCGTGCATTTGAGTCCGGTGACTATTCAGTAGATCCTAAGTCTGTCGCAGACAAGATGCTGGGAAGGCTCCTGGCAGACAGAATTCGGTAACGACTTGCCTCGAGAATGACTCTTATCTTGAAGTGCTACCGTCCCTGTGAAAGGGGCGATCGCAATGGAGCAGGAAACTTCTACCCTTCTTTTATTGGAAAAACTAGAATCGATCTTTGACACGTTGCTTGAGACAGCAGAAGAGAAGCAATGTTTGGTAGTTGCCGGTGATTCTTCAGGGCTTGAGGAGCTAATCCTGAGGGAAGAACAAGTGTTGAAAGATCTTGAATCGCTCGAGAACCAGGTGAGAGAAGAGGCTTTTTCGCAGCCGGGGATTGGCGGCTGCACAAGCCTGGCCCGGTTAAAGCAGGTGGTTGCCCAAAAGGCCATGAGGCTTGAACGGTTAAACGAGCAAAACCAGAAACTCATGTCCAAGGGCCTGGAAATTGTGAGGTATGAATTAGGGCTTTTGCTTCCCCAAGACGATTACTCTAAAGCCTTGAAAACTCCGCCTATTGCATTTGACGAAAAGGTTTAGCATTGGAGGTGGTTTGATTGCCGTCAACATTTGCCACTCTTGAAATCGGTAAGTCGGCCTTGGTGGTATCTAGGCGCGCAATGGATGTTACAGGGCACAATATAGCTAATGCTTCAACTCCGGGTTATTCGCGCCAACGGGTTTCCTTGGAACCTATCATCCAAAGGATACCCTTGAGCGCAGGCGTTTCAGGGCTGGGGGTGAAAGTGGCCGACGTAGCCAGAATCAGGGACAAGTTTGTCGATGCGGTTTTAAGGAACGAACAAGAGAAGAAAGCTGCTTTTACCATTCAAACAGAAGTGCTTGATCATTTACAGGTCGTATTCGCAGAACCATCTGATTCAAGCATAAGGGAATCAGTGGACTTCTTCTGGGCTTCGTGGCATGACCTGTCTTCCGATCCTGAATCTATGTCCGCACGGGCACAACTGGTTGAAGCCGCCCGCTCCCTTACTGACATGCTAAGGCATTTAGGCGGTCAAATAGATTCGCTGACAGCCGACATCGAAGCAGGAATTGAAGCGGTTGTAGCCAAGGCCAACCTGCTGGCAGAGAGAGTGAGTTCTCTGAACATTGAAATCTCCAGGGCTCTTGCCAGAAAAGAACCTGTAGGGGATCTGATGGACAGGCGAGATCTCCTTCTTGATGAATTGACTGAACTAACAGGCGCTACAGTGAGGTACACCGACAGCGGGTCGGTTAAGGCCAACCTTGGCGGGGTTCCTCTGGTGGACGGGCATAAGGCCTATAAACTCGGAAGCGCTGTAACCGCTGAAGGCGTTACGTTTCACATTATTACAGGGCCAAACGAAACCGATAAGATCAAATTAGATTCAGTAGGCGGAAGCCTTGGTGGCCACAGGGCCGCCAGAGATGAAACAGCATTGAGGTTCAGGCAGGACTTAAGCAACTCAGTGCGGGGATTAGCCGAAGGGATAAACTTCATACATATATCAAACACAGACCCTGGATCAGGCATTCCGGCGATTCCGTTCTTCGAATTTCACGAAGATGTGCTGGCAACTATCAAAGTTCATGATTCCATCGTTGACAATCCAGGCAATATCAGAACCCATTTGGGTTCTGACAGCCTTGATGGGAGCATAGCGCTGGCCATTGCCGACTTCATAGAAGGAACTTACAATGATTACCTTGAAGACCTTGCCGGATCGGCACAGGATCCTGTGTTTCAATTGGCTGGCGGAAATTTCAGTGAAAAATGGACAACTGTTGTGAGCAACCTGGGGATTGAGTATCGAGGCCGCTTTCAACCCTC
>DUTL01000146.1 GCA_012842105.1 Candidatus Fermentithermobacillaceae bacterium
CGGATGGGCTTCCTGATGATACTACGTTTGAGTTCGTTTCTCACAGGTTCACTGAGCGGGCTAGGGCGTTAATTTTGTCCCGGCACCCTGATACCGGCCTGCCCATGTCTGAAAGAGGGCGGCAACTCAGAACCGGACAATTCGGCTACCAGAAATATGTATATCCTACGGATGAGCTCAGACAGGTCAAACAGGAGATAATTGATACAGTAAGAGAGATCCTGCCAGAGGGCAGGATCGACTATTTTGTGTAACATTGATGCCCGAAGGCGGTTCCTTTGAACACTATCTCATTGGAGCATTATCCTAGAACGATATTACCCTGGAATACGATTCCATGTGAGACTCCATGTGAAACATGTGAAATCCGAATGCTATTCTTTCCACCGGTAAAAATCCCTTGACGGATCTAGTTTGTCTTCTCCAATAGGCGCCAGGTGGGCAACATCGTTCAGTTTGCCCAATTGCCACTTGCCGTCGCGATTTGAGATTATGCTAATGGACGTGTTTGCGACAGTAGGCAGTCCAGGGTCAAACTGTCCCTTTTGGACGTATGACAAGAGGCACCTTACTACTCCGCCGTGGGTGACTATTGCCACATTTGAGCCGGGGCAATTGTGTTGAATATCTTCAAGAGCACGTGTCGCTCTTTGATACAGGTCGTTGTCAGATTCTCCTCCGCCGGGCCGGGGAATGCTCCCCGGGTTTGCTTTGATTGCTTCAAAAAACTCAGTGTAAATCTCCCGGCATTCCTTCATGGTTTTCCCCTGCATAGTTCCACAATGGACCTCTCTCAGGCGTCTGTCCAGCACGAGCTTGCACTTGTGATGCCTGGCTATTTCTACTGCAGTCTCCTTTGCTCTGTCCAGGTCGCTGGAATATACTGCATCTATCTTGACTTTCGATAGAGCTTCCCCAACTAGCCTTGCTTGAGTCCTTCCGTGATCTGAAAGAGGTACGTTCAAATGCCCCTGGAGAATTCCCTTTAAATTTGCCAGAGTTTGCCCATGTCTGACGATGTAGTAGTTGCTCATGGTATCACCATCCTAATTTGCTAAGGTCATGAAAGGGATCACAGTAATAACATCAATTCTGTCCAGGACGGGTATTTGTGCAGTTCCTGTTATCCCGCTTAGGTATCAACACCCTGTTTACCGCCAACTGTACTCGCTGCACACTATGTTACCAATCCTTCATTGAGAGACTATATCATATTGCTTGGCGAAGCGGTTAACATGCAGTTTTTTACTGCCAAGAGCGAGTAGGCCTCCTTATATGCGCTATATACGCAGAATTTGAGCATGGCCCCGCCTTTCACGTTTAGGCTCCGTTACGCCAATCCAGACTTGAGTACTACCCTAATAACCAAAGCCCTGAACGCCTCTTGCGGTTACCGGAATCCAGCATGGCCGCCATCATATTGAACGATAATGCCTTATTCGTGGATGAAACTAGCGGAAGTTTAGGTTAGAATTTCTACTTGGGAGGGTGAAATATGGACTATGCAGAATTTGCTCGTGTGATGGAGGAAGTTCATGCCAGGCGCGTAGCCGGCTTCAACTGTGCAGAGGGGGTTTTTTGGGGCGTATCCCGCAGCATAGGCCTGGATGTACCTGTTTCATGTGTCACAGGTTTTGGAGGAGGCGTGGCGGGCAGTGGTTCGGTATGTGGTGCCCTTTGTGGTGCGATTGCCGCTGCCGGAGTCTACTCGGGAAGAACTGAGCCAGAGGATAACCAGGCAAAGGCCAGGTGTGATGCGCTTAGCCGTGCAATTGCCAGGGGTTTCATAGACGAGATGGGAACCCAGCTATGTAAGGAAATACTCGGGTATATGCCGGGGAGCAGGCCAAAGCAGCAATCGTGGGCAGGAGGCATAAACCCCAAGTGCAAACAGGCGGTCACAGTGGCCACTGAGTTAGCTCTGAAAGAGATCAAACAGGACCAATGCAAGTCCGCCAGGCCAGACAATCAAGCACGACTGGTGTAAATTCCAGGCAATGAAGCGGGCCGGTGAAAACCGCCAGCATAACATTGGAATTCCGGTAGGGAGAGGTGTCACTAACATGCCTAACTTCCGCGTTATCCTTGCATGAAGAGGTTTGTTGGTTTATCGTTATCGTGTTGGTACTATAGTATTGTACAACGTATTGATAATTCGGCAATCGGATAGATACACG
>DUTL01000147.1 GCA_012842105.1 Candidatus Fermentithermobacillaceae bacterium
AGACTGAACTTCTTTGACTTCGGGAATTTCTTTCTTAAGTATGCGTTCAATTCCGCCCTTTAGGGTCATGACTGAAAAAGGGCATGTGCCGCACGCTCCTGTAAGCCGCACCTTGACCACGCCATCGTCAGTGATCTCCACCAGTTCCAAATCTCCCCCATCTGCCTGGAGAGACGGGCGAATCTGTTCCAGAACTTCTTTTACTTTTGCTTTCATCAACCATTCCTTCTTTCACATTATGTAGTCTGAGCCACAAGCAACAGCCAATTACAGGTTCTGCTCAACATTGTCTTCTATTTTGTTCTCTTCTTCAATAGCATCAAGAAAGGCCTGATCATCAGTAAATTTCCTGGCCTGCACCATACACGAATCTACCACCCTTTTCCTGTACGAACCGTCAATTCGAAAAGTTCTGGTAGCCTCAAGCAACTCCCGGCTTCCTATGGCATCCTTCTCCCTGTCAAAAGCAATCCTCTTTGCTCTGGTCACCAGTTCTTCAAGTTCCGCACATGAGAAGTTGTGGGTCAAAGGAACAATGTCACGCCGTAATATTTCCCTGACTTCATCGTCTTCTATGTCCAGGGGCACCTTATTCCTGGTGGACCCTTTCGAGAAACCAAGATGAACCAGCAAGATTTCCAGCCTTGCCTGCGGCCCCGGATAAAGAAACGGTATCTTGTAATCAAATCTGCCTGCCCGCAAAAATGCATCATCCAAGTGCTCGGGCACATTGGTTGTGCCGACTATTATGGCAGTCCTGTCGGGCTTGCCCAGCCACTCAAGGAATTGAGAGAATACGCGCTGGGTTTCTTCCTCAGCCGATCCTGCGGAAGATCCGGTCCTCTTGCCGAATCTGTCTATCTCATCCACAAACACTATGGCCGGCGACATTTTCTCTGCGAGGTTGATTGCATTTTTCATGTTCTGGCCTGATTCGCCTAACCATTTGGAGTAGATATTTTCAGTTACCAGATTTATAAATGGAAGCTGAACTTCGCTTGCCAGGGCGTTGGCAAAGAGGCTTTTGCCTGTTCCAGGCGGGCCGAAGAATAAGAGGCCTTTTGGCAACCCAAGGTCAAAATGCCTGGCTCTTTCAGGCCGCCTCAAAACGTTGATTATGTACTTCGAGATAAATTCCTTTATTGCATGATAGCCGCCTATATCCTGGAAACTGTACTGCGGATCGCCTACTTCCAGGATTTTTGAGCGCTTTACCATTTCAGATTTTAGCTCTTTCATAATGCTAGGGTCGAAATCCTTTGACCTTTGGTATGATTCGAGCAAAATGCTTTCAACCTGATGAAGGTTCAACCCCGACAGGGTTACCGTTGCAGTCTCCAGTTTTGTGTGATCCATAGGTACATCCAGAGCCGATGCCGTAGCCTCTACAAGCCTTGCCCGTTCAGCCCTGCTGGACGGATCAACTGAAATGATTACTGTAAATTCCCTGGTGAACTCGTCCATCAGCAGGGTGGCGTCTTGCGTAAGAATCATCACACACGATCCCTTGGCCATGACCTGGGGGTCTATGGCCCAGGCTCTCAAAGCAGCCTGGAAACCGGTATCGTATTCTTTTACCTCGGAAATATTCTGCAATATGAATACTG
>DUTL01000148.1 GCA_012842105.1 Candidatus Fermentithermobacillaceae bacterium
GAAACAGCTTTGGCCACCGGTTCACCTGCCCCCTGCGCCCTGGCATAATGGCCTCCCATTATTCCCTCTAATTCAGGAAGCTCCCTTACCAGCAAAGTAACCAGGTCACATTTTGCAAGACGGGCAGCTTCCAGCGCCGGTTCCATCTCGCTTTCTGTGAATCCAAGACTACGCCCTAAATAGGCTGTGATTTGCACAAGCCTCCCGGCCTTGTGCCACAACGTTCCTGCCCCGCGCAGAAAGTACACTCCTTTGAGTTCAGGAAGCCTGTCGGAAAGGGGAGTTTTCAAGTCCTGAGAATAGAAAAACAAAGCATCTTCCAAACGGGCCACGAGAACCCATTGGTTGCCCCTTCTCACATTATCCATGCCGTACCCGCCAATGCCGTCACGAACCCCAATAAATCCCGGAAGCACATTTCCGCTTTCATCAAGAATCGGAAAGTACCGCTGGTGGTGCCGCATAACAGTAATGAGCACTTCCTTTGGAAGCTCAAGATATCCCGGGCTGAATTCGCCCCTAAAGGGAGCCGGGTTCTCACATAAGCAGGTAACTTCGTCCAGCAGCCCCTTATCATGCAAGGGTTTCCCCGACGCTTCTTGTGCAAGGGCTTTTGCGCCTGTAAGTATGATCTGGCGGCGGCGCCTGTGATCTACTATTACCCCTGCATCTTCAATGGCCGGAAAATACCGCGAAGCTGAAGGGATTTCCACTTCGCCTGGATGCAAAGTCCTGTGCCCAAAGCTAGTGCGCCCTGATTTAACCCCGGCAACCTCAAGGGAAACCACGTCATCTCCAAATAGGCACGTAACCCAGCGAATAGGCCTGTACCAGCGCCAATCGCTGTCACCCCATCTGAGGGGGTGAGGGCAATCCATTCCCATAACCACAGGCGGCAGAACCTCAGGGAGGATCTCTTGAACAGCCCTTCCGGCTTCACGTTTCAAACCATACACATATTCACCGCCGGATTCTTGCTCGATAACAACATCCGATGGCTCTATACCCAAAGAACGGCTAAAACCCAAAAGCGCCCTGGTTGGATTGCCTTCGCTGTCGAAGGCAACTTTCCTGGAAGGCCCCCTTACCCTGGAAGTGGCGTCTTTGCTTTTGTGAGCCAAACCGGTTACATACACCACTAACCGCCTTGGAGTGCCATAAGAATCCACCCGGTTGAAACCGAGCCTTGCGCTTTCAAGGGCCTCTGCGGTTCTGTGTTTGATCTCTTCAATGGCAGGCAAGAGATACCTCGCGGGAATCTCATCAGAACCTACCTCAAACAGCAAATCTTTGTTCATTTCTTGTCAAACCCCCGGAGACTCATATACTTGTGTGCGCACTTGCGTGTAAGGTTGCGTATCCTGGCAATGTAGTTTTGCCGTTCGGAAACGGAAAGCGCCCCTCGTGCATCTAACAGGTTGAAAATGTGGGAACATTTGAGCGCGCAATCATAGGCAGGCGTAACCAACCCCCTGGCCAGGATTTTCCCGGTTTCCTCCTCGTAACCATTGAACTGCTGCCTAAGGAGTTCAACATTGGCAAGTTCAAACCCGTAAACTGAGTTCTGCTTCTCTTGCTCAAGGAAAATCCGGCCATATGTAAGCCCCGGCGACACCTGGATATCCCATACGTTATCAATGTTCTGGATATATGCTGTAAGCCGTTCCAAACCGTATGTCAGTTCCGCTGCAATAGGCTTTACCTCGAGGCCGCCCATCTCCTGGAAATATGTAAACTGGGTAATTTCCATGCCATCAAGCCATACTTCCCAACCCAACCCTGCAGCGCCCAAAGTAGGTGATTCCCAGTTATCTTCCACAAATCTGATGTCGTGGCTCTTACGCTCTATGCCCAGGCGTTCAAGGGAATTGATGTAGATTTCAATGATCCTGTCAGGCGGAGGCTTGAGGATTACCTGGAACTGGTAGTAGTAGCCCATTCTGTTAGGGTTGTCTCCGTAACGGGCATCTTGTGGCCTCCTGCAGGGTTCAACATAAGCCATGTTCCAGGGTTCAGGGCCGAGCACCTGAAAAAACGTCAAAGGGTTCATGGTTCCGGCGCCTTTTTCAATGTCGTAAGGCTGCCCTATATAACAACCCTGCTCCGCCCAAAAGTCCTGCAAGGCTTTTATTACATCCTGAAAATAAAGAAACTCGCCCACGGTAAAACTCCTTCCCCTTGCGGAATGAAACGTTGGGGACGGTCCTAAGTGTTTCACTCGACACCTGAATCCTGGGTACTCTCTGTACACTTTCCGCGCACTGTCTCAACACCGTCTGAAAAACTCTGGTGAAATACTTAGGACCGTCCCCAACGTTTCACCGTCTCCAATGTTTCATCTTTTACAATCCATTTTCATCAAAAGGACGTTCGATTTCAACAGTCCACGTGCTCATTAAGAGCGCCACAGAACTCAAAAGCGCCAACCACGGCGCAAGTACCGCTGCTGCAACTCCTATTGTAACAGGTATGTCTGCAACAACATAATCCCCGCTCCTCACAATGATCCTTGAAGCATTTCCCCTGCGTATGATGCTTGAAACGGCTCGCACCAGGTCAGGCCCTTTGACCTTGATGATCTCCCGGTTCGCAGACGCCCTTTCAAGTTCAACAAGCGCTTCAACCACATCGCCTGAAGCCCTCTCAAGTGCAAGTTTAGCGGTTTCATAGGTTACATTGGTTCTTTTGCGGATCTCATCTATCTTGTACAACATATCATCCATTAGCAAGATCACCCCTATGCTAGTTGACTGTTGGGCCACATCCTTGCAGCCCCATGTTACTTTCTATCTTCTATACTTTCCACCAAACCGGCAGATTTAAGACGTTTTTCAAGCACGAAAGCTACATATTTTCGCGAAACTTCATTTATCTCCTCTCTGACCTGCCCCCGGGCGGTTATGTTGGGGCACGTTACCTGCCCTGAAGCAGGCGCAGTTCCCGGCAACAGCATTTCCAGGGTGCGCAGGGCCCCAGGCGATACCCGTATGAATTCACCGTATGCACGAACCTGGCTTTCTTTGGGGGATATGCCGGACCGGCTACACTGCCCGCAAAAAGCGCCGCCGTTTCTCAAGGAAAAATACACAGGGGATTCAAGAGTTTCCCTTCCACACGAAACGCACGCGGAAAAAGACGGCGCAAAGCCGGCCAAAGACAAAATGCCCAGTTCGGCCCAGCGGGCAACAACCCATGGGCCCTCTTTTTGCTCCAGGCAATCAAGCACCGCCAAAAGCAAGTCGAACTGAGCATTGTTTTCTTCCCTCTCAGGGAGCACGCATGTGAGGAGTTCCACCAAATACCGTGCGTATATCATTTTTTCATAATTATCCATGATGTTGGGAAATCCGGTTTTTATTGACACCTGTGTGACCCGATCCAGGCTCCGTCCTCTGAAAATCTGGAAAACCGCATATGTAAAAGGCTGGGTGAGCCCCCTGAGTTTGCTCTTGGGGCGCTGAGCTCCTTTTACGACTGCCCTTACCAGGCCTTCCTGCCTGGTGAATATAGTAGCTATCTTATCGTTCTCTCCGAGGTCGCCCTGGTCCAGAACAACGCCTTCTGACTGGTAAAACAATTACTCTTCCTCCTGGCACGAACGTCTACCGGCCCCAGTAAATCTGATCATACCCCAAAAAGAAGGCGCAACGAAAACAAGGGCCTGCACCAGCAGGTAGCGCCACCTGTACGTGGCAAATTCCCGGAGTACCCCAGAAAGATTGCCCAGAGCCGGGCAAAAAGCGATTACGCCAATTACAACGGAGAAAACGGCAGTAAGGAGCACTCCTGCCGCCGCCACATCCTTTATAATCTTGGCTATCACGTTGTACTCAGGTTGAATCAAGTCCACAATGGACTCTGTGAGCGTGTTAACCACTTCTGCCGACAACACACCCAGGACAGCCAGGGTAACCATGAAGAATTCAGTCCGCCCCAGGCCCAATACAATACACGTGGAAAACGCCAGAGACGCAACAAACACATGAATTCTCATGTTGCGCTGTGTAACGTAGATGTAGCTGAGCCCGTCCCAGGCATGGCGAAAGCTGTCTCCAAGGGAACGGGAGTGAAAGTCCCAGCCTTCTAAATATTGAGGGCTTTCAGGATCGCGTCTTGTCTCGCCCACATAATCGCCTCTTTTTGAGGTTCATCATGGTCATAGCCTAGAAGATGCAAAGTGCCATGAACCAATAAAAGAGCTAATTCCCGGCGCAGGGGCCTTCCATGAGATTCAGCCTGCCTGGCAGCAGTATCCAGA
>DUTL01000149.1 GCA_012842105.1 Candidatus Fermentithermobacillaceae bacterium
ATAATCGGGCTTTGTGAGGCGAAACCAACGTGCTCTACAAGTTAGGTAGATGGATAGTATACATTGCCATGAAACTGCTGTTTGATATAAGCGTAGAAGGCCTTGACAAGATTCCGTCTGACGGGCCTTTGGTGGTATGTGCAAACCATATTTCATGGTGGGATCCGTTGTTGCTGGCTTGTATCATGCCCCGGCCTGTTCATTTCATGGCCAAGAAAGAGTTGTTCAGCAATGGAATCATGGCATTTGTGCTGACGAAACTACATGCTTTTCCGGTAAACAGGGAAAAAGCAGATGTGGGAGCTATCCGGAAGGGGTTGGCAGTTCTCAACGACGGAAATGTGATTGGAGTCTTTCCCGAAGGAACCAGGCAGAAGACTCCTGACAAGTTGGGACCGGGCCATGGAGGGGCGGCGCTTTTGGCCATCAAGACAGGGGCCTGTGTTCTTCCCGTAGCTATAAGGGGAAGATATGGCTTCAGGGGAACCGTCAAGGTCGCATGTGGCAACCCTATGAGCATCGCTCAGGGCACCGGAAGGCTGTCTACGGATATCCAGGCAGGTTCATTACAGGTAATGGGGGCTATAAAGGATTTGTGGGAGACCCTGAATCCCAATGAAGCGGCATGATAGAGATTAGACTGGCAAAGCATAAAGGTTATTGTTTTGGAGTACAACGAGCCATTGAAATGGTGGCAAAGGCTCTTGAAGAAGGCCCTTTTCCGATATGGACGCTCGGCCCGATTATCCACAACCCGGTGGTTATTGATGAGTTCAATCGTAAGGGCGTAAGAATTGCCGGTGATATTTCTGAGGTGTGCTCCGGAACACTTATTTTGAGAACTCACGGTACGACACTGGAAGAAAGAGAAAGAGCCTCACCGGAAATTCAGCGCGTTATCGACGCAACCTGCCCGTTTGTGGCCAGAGCTCAGAGAAAGGCCGGCGAGTATGCGTCTGCAGGAAGGAAAGTCCTCATAGTTGGTGACAAGAATCATCCTGAAGTAAGAGCAATTCTATCTCATTCCGGGCCCGGCGCATTTTGCATAAGGGAACCATCAGAAATCGATCATATGCCCTTTGAAGAGATAGGAGGTAATATTGGCTTAATAGCTCAGACAACGTCAAAAAAGGAAGACGTTGAACAGGTGTTAAAAAAATTGAAGAAAAAAGGTATTTCAGTTGATCTATCGAATACTATCTGCACGGCTACTGAAGAAAGGCAACAGGCTACAAGAGAGCTTGCCAAAGAATGCGATCTTGTTTTGGTGGTTGGCGGAAGGACAAGCGCCAACACAGGGCAGCTCTTGAGAATAGCCAAAGAGTGTAGTGCAGAAGCTTATTTAGTGGAGTCGGCAGAAGATGTGTTGTCCCAGTGGATTGAAGGCAAACACATTGTGGGCGTAACTGCAGGTGCGTCTACTCCCGGCCGGGTAATAAAGGAGGTTGTAGGCAAGGTGGAGGAATTGGAAAAGACCAATTTGGAGCAAGAGCCAGAAGAAGTACAAGAGGAACATAGACAGGAACAAGGTGATGTTTCACAGTCTGAGGCCCCGGAGCAGATTTCTCCTGAGGAGCAAGATCTACTCGAAGAAGAAAAGACCGCGGAACAGCTTTACGACGAAACCTTCAAAACCCTACGCGAAGGAGATATTGTGAAAGGGAAGGTAATGTCTGTAGACGAGAACGGAGCATTGGTAGACGTAGGGTATAAATCCGAAGGAGTTATTTCGGCTCAGGAGCTTCAACGCCGTGGAGCCATAGGTTCTGATGAACTCACCGCCGGAGACGAAATAATGGTCTATGTCCTCAATGTAGACTCCAGTGAAGGAGGCCTACGACTCTCCAAGAGGAAAGCTGATGAGGAAGTAGCATGGAAGGATCTTGAACAAGCATACCGAGAGCAGGATATTGTTGAGGCACCGGTCGCGCAGGAAGTTAAGGGGGGACTGGTAGTTGACGTAGGGGTCAGGGGTTTCGTGCCTGCTTCACAGGTTGAACGCGGTTACGTAAACAACCTTTCCAAGTACGTCGGCCAGCCTCTGAGGATGAGAGTTCTTGAGTTGGACAGGTCTAAGAACCGGGTGATTCTATCTCAGAGGGTTGTTCTTGAGGAAGAACACGAAAGGCTCTGCAGGGAAACCTGGGATACGATTGCAGAAGGCCAGGTAAGAACTGGTATCGTAAAGGGAATAACTGATTTTGGAGTATTTGTCGATTTAGGCGGAGTTGACGGCCTCTTGCACATATCGGAGCTTTCCTGGGGAAGGGTCAATCACCCGTCTGAGGTGGCTCACGAAGGCCAGGAACTGGAAGTGAAAGTGCTAAAAGTCGACAAGGAAAGAGGCAGGATCTCTTTAGGACGAAAGCAAGTTCTTCCCGATCCTTGGGACGATGTAGACGAGAAGTATCCTGTAGGTGCAGTTATAAAGGGCGAAGTAACCCGGACCGCGCCTTTCGGTGCCTTTGTTCAAATTGAACCCGGTGTGGAAGGGCTTGTTCATATTTCGGAGATTTCTCAACAGCATATTGCTAAGCCTGAGGAAGTTGTTAATTCCGGCGATATAGTTATGGTCAGGGTTCTTAGAACCAGGCCTGAAGAGCGCAAGATCAGCCTTAGCATAAGGCAAGCAGACCAGATACTCTTGGAGAGTGGGGCATCAGACGAAGATACGGAAGACGTGCCTGAAGCAACTTTGCTGGAGTTGCCAGAGCAGGATGTGGAAGAACCTTATATCATTGAAGGCGGCGAAGAGCAACAGGCAGCCGAAGAAGCGGCGGAACCTGAGGAACCGGCCGAAGAAGCGGTAGAGCCTGAGGAGCCGGCCGAAGAAGCGGCGGAGCCTGAGGAACTTGTTGAAGAAGCAACAGAGCCTGAGCAATTGAAATAGTCAATTAGTTTTTCGAAAACAGTTTGCTCTTAGCTTTCATTTTATCAGGTTGTTTCGGTAACGTTGGCTGATGCTTAGGATTCAAAAATCAAACTCGCAGGATGCAAGAACATGATAACCTGCGAGTTTGCCGTTTCTTATGAGACTCCACGAGAGCCACAAGGCAAAGGCTGCGCTGGGCATCCCAGCAGTGTGACTGGCTGGCAAGGGCGCAGTACAGGCTTATTCCCCCATTATCGAATAATCCACGAAAACTTCTGGAAACCATAGTTGATAGAGATGGTAACGGATCGCCTCCTGCTTCAGTCGATCCGCCGCATCTGAAACCATAGTTCTTAACGACTGTAAGGGGGGATTTTTCGTGGGGTTACCTATTGGCGTGATACTTTTGGTCATTGTGGCAATTCTCATTTTCTTCGGGGTTTTGCATAGAGTCCTGGATAGGATGAGATTGTCGGACAGGGCGGCCCTGGCGATTATTGTGGCAATGGCTGCGGGCACATTTCTTGACGTTACTCTCTTGAGAACCCCGGTTCTCGTAAAGATGAACATAGGCGGCGGGGCAATTCCATTGGTTGTAGCCATTTGGTTGATTGCCACCGCTGATGAAGCAGGGGAAAAAACCAGAAGCATCCTTGCCGCTCTGGTTACAGGCGGGGTAGTGTGGGGGTTATCAAAGATTTTGAGCCCTGATGAGCAATTCATGCGAGTGTCTCCTATGCTGGTTTACGGGATTGCTGCCGGTATCATAGCTGCACTGTCAGGCAGGTCGCGGCGTTCGGCGTTTGTCGGAGGCCTGGGAGGTATTCTGATTGCAGATATATTACATTGGATTGAACTTGCCGTTACAGGGATTCCAGGGAGCGTGTTCTTTGGAGGGGCAGGAGCTTTCGACGGTTCAGTGATTAGTGCCATTTTAGCCGTGGGAATCGTTGAACTGGTAGGGGAAGCCAGAGAAAAAATGATCAAAACTCCGGGAGGTGGCCATGAAAATGAACATTAGCAGAAGAATGTTGGCGTGGGCACTTGTGCTTGTTGTAGCAACTGCCATGGGAGTTGCTCACCTCTACCGGTCAATAAAGCCTGCAAGTTCAGAAACGGTCATGGGCCACTCTGAACGAGACCGCGGTTATTTCACGGTTGTTGATGAAACCGGGAAAACCGTGTTTACAACAGGCCACTTGGTATCTGTAGGGGACGAGTACATTGACGAGGATGACACCAAATACGTAGTGATCAGCGTATCAGATGACGTGGCTACCGTGAGAGCAGTGGGCCGGATGGAAGCACTGCCGCCCTTTGTGCCCGAACCGGTTCTCGGGGCAGCTGCCTCAAGCGGCGCAGTAGGAATATACCACACCCACTCTGCTGAATCGTACGTACCTTCAGATAAGACCGAATCAATGCCGGGAAAAGGGGGTGTCATGGAAGTGGGTTCAGCCCTGGCGGATCAACTTGGCAAACTGGGCGTCAAGGCAATACACGACAAAACGCCACATGATCCAAATGACGCCAGAGCTTATGACAGGTCTCGAAGGACTGCTACCGCCTTACTGAAGAAACAAAAGCCCCTGGCCCTGTTCGATGTTCACCGTGACGCAGGCCCGGCAGAGCCCTATATTAAGGAAATAGACGGCAAAGACGTTGCGAAATGTATGATTGTTATCGGGCGCCAAAACCCTAAAATGCAGTCAAACCTGGAGTTCGCAAGGCGGCTTAAGGATGAGGTCAATAGCAAGTATCCCGGGCTCGTAAAAGGTATTTTCATGGGCAATGCAGATTTCAACCAGGATCTTTTCGACCGGGCTTTGCTGCTGGAAATGGGTACCGAAAGAACCAGCAAAGAAGCGGCAATGCGGGGCGCAACCCTCATCGGAAGCGTTATCTCAAACGTTTTACCCGCTACAGGCCCGGGTGCCAGGCCGCAAAGCCGTGGCGCAGGGAGAACCATTGGTTGGCTCCTTGGCGTAGTTGTAGCGGGCATTTTTGTGTACCTGTGGATTTCCACCGGTAGCTGGGAGGAAATGAAGGCAAAACTGCTGGGATGGTTTGGCACCGGTGGAATTAGAATAGGTGATGTGGATGGTGCGGGAGGGGGGGCTGATTCCGGCGCCCCCGGGCCCGATGGGGAAAGCGAGTAGGTAGAATGCCTCACGGGAAGTCAATAGGTTTAGGGCTGATTCTTGGGGTGCTGGCAAGGGTATCTCTGCTCAGATCAGATTACCGCCAGTACCCCACGTACCCTCATGGCTATACCTCTCACTTGTTTCTGGGGATTATTGCTGCGCTGGTAGGTGCAGTATCCATCCCCGCCTTACTTACAAAAGAATGGACCGCGGTTACGTTTCTGGTCATCGTGGCTCAGCAATTCAGGGAAATTCGCAGTATGGAAAGGGATTCACTTAAGGCCCTGGAGGATACGCAACTGGTGACAAGGGGGTCAGACTACATCGAGAACATTGCCAGAGTATTTGAAACCAGGTACTACATTGTCATATTCGTTGCTGCGTCTGCCGCATACGGCGTTGAGTACGGAACTGTGTTTACAGGGTTCCTACTCGGAGTAATAACCTATGCTGCGAGCATTCTGGTTGCCAGGACAGAACCTTTGCACAGGTCAGTTAAGGTTGAGGTTGCGCCTGTAAATTTCAAGGGCGCAAGCCTTTATGTGGGTGACATATTCATAATGAACGTGGGGTTGGAAGAGTCGCGCAGTTATATAGCCAAACATGGATTAGGGGCAATTCTTACTCCCAAGACTGAGACAGCAAGGGACACCCTTGCCAATCTGGGGCAAAGGCAAGCTATCCTTCACGATGTGGCTGGAATTCTCGGGGTTAAGAAAGACCTGGATACGCCGGAATATACACCTGTTGCCAGAAGGCACATCCAAACAGGGCGCGTAGGCATATACCTGGTTCCTGAAGAACTTGACAGCGAGCTTCTTACCAGGATAATTAACCGGACCCCGGTTCTTGAGTCTTCCAGGGGCCGGACGTTGCGCCGCCAGGTGCCACGTTGATAGACGGTCTGGAGTGATGAATGGTTTGGAAATCACAATCAATAAGGTAATATTGTGCGCCGTCACCGATGACTGTGCAAAGATTCAGGGTATCCCTGCGTTCATAGTGAAAAGCGAAGCAGCCCGGCAGGAAAGGGCAATGCTTCTTTCCCGGATCCTGCAAGGCGCAGTCCATGACATGGGTAATGGGGTTCTCATTGTGGTTAAGCACTGATGCAGTCAAAACCGAGGGTCCTCATTGCAAGAAGCAAGGAAGCAGCATTGAAAAGCTCTGTGGAAAGAGGGATAAGGCCCGGCGACATTACATGGGGGAGCCAGGGCTATGCGGGGCGGAGCGGCGC
>DUTL01000150.1 GCA_012842105.1 Candidatus Fermentithermobacillaceae bacterium
CTTTTCGGCCAGTTTAAGTATTTGCCGAGCCTGTTCCCTCAGCTTTCCTTGCCGGCTGCGGGCAAGCCCTTTGAGATATGCCAGTTGCTCTTTACGCTAAAACAGGAAAGTTCATGCTAATATGGGTATACAATACAGCGCCAATACGATACAATGTATCACGAACTAGTCTGATTATTCCGAACACAGATAAGGGGGCTTAACCATGAGAATCACTTACAACAAAGTGTTTGGGATTCTACTGGCTCTTGCCATCATGATGGCTGTACCTTGTTTTCCTGCATATGCAAGCGGAGGTATTGATGTCGGTTTGGAAGGTCCTACTGACCTCTTTGTAGAAATATGTAACCGGTTCTTTTCTGATCCTATGAATTATCGGGCTCTGGATAAAGATCGAAATGATGTATCGCTAGTCTTCTACGAAAGTCACCTTGAGATGTGTAGAAATCGAGCTTTTGCTGCACTTTGGGAGGCTTTTCTCAATGAACTCTATTGTATTACTTGGTCGCAAACGCAAACAGTCAACAACTCCGGCAACAACCCAGAACCCATGACCATAGATCGTTCTGTATCTGATAGTTTCTATGTTTTAGATTCAACTACTGAGCATATGCCAGGAAAAACCTTCGAATTGTTGTATACAATCAGTGGTTCCTATACTTTTGAGGGGAGGCGTATTATGGCATACACCGATGCAATACTCAACATAGATTATTTCAACGCAGGAGCCTTGTTTACATATACGCTGAGAAACATTTCCACCAGGGCTACCCTTGGGCCTAGCAATTTGAGCGTCACCTTTTATGCCTCGTTCAATTTGGATCTACACTTCAATTCGTTGCACTTACCAGGTTTTGAGTGGCGGACAGAAAGTTTTGGTCCCTACTCCAATAGCGTTACGGGGTATGCATATTGACTAACTAGATAGATGCTAGACTGACCGAGGTGCCCGCGGTCACCCGTTCTTGGGTTTCAGCATTCGAGGAGGCTAAGCATATGATAGATTATGTCAAGAACAATCCATTCAAATTCATGAGCGCAGTTCTTATTCTTGTTTGTTTTTCCAGAGTACGTTGGCTGATATGTCTTGTGTGCCTTTGTGCGATTCCCATGGCTATCAAAACCATGACTCCCAACCATCCATACCCCAGATTCGTTTCTATTGTCATGCTGATCTATTTCCTCTCCATACTGCTTGGTAACATCGCAATAGCTCTATCGAGGTGATGTCCTAGAATAGCTGCAAGAACAATCGGGTCTTAGGCACGTGGTTCATTGGTAAGTTGGTCTTGGTAAGCTTCAGGTGTCAACCACTCAGAACAAATTGAGGCAAAGGCTCAAGCTCTTCCGTACCACGTAAAAGCCGCCTCAAGTCTCGCTTTACATGATATCTATCTGCTTGATAAATAGCCTTTGGGAAATACTCAGTGCCTTGACGAATCCATCTTGGCCGGTCACCGTTGATTACCACCATAGTTTCTTCATCAATCTCATAGTGGCTGTAAAGGTACCTGCTGGCGTTTTCCCAAAAGTCTTGAGAGTCCAGTGCAAGATAATGGGTCTTGTTGATCAACTCATATTCATTGCTACCAGGTGTTTTCTTCTGCCATCTTTCGTGAGATACCATCATCCTGATTTCTCGTTTGTTTTTAACATGCTTTTGCATTGGCACCCAGTAACCGTCAGCCTCAATGAAGATTACAGGAACTCGCCGTTTCCCTTCTGGTTTTCGGCACTTCTCAGCTTCTTCCTGTTCTATCTGCTTACCCATACGAATTATTAGCTGGCGAATGGTTTCGTGGCTGATTATCTGGTAGCCATAAAATTGCTCAAGGCTTTCACGAGCTGCCCTGTATGATGGGCCAATCACTGCTTGAATAACTGCAGCAGTGGCCAAACACGGCTGGCCTGGCCCGCCTTAACTCCAAGTACTTCATCCAAAAGATGCACATAATCTTTAGTTTCGACGTCTTCATAATATCTTCGTTTGAATGTCACATCTCCAAAAAGTGTGGGTACAC
>DUTL01000151.1 GCA_012842105.1 Candidatus Fermentithermobacillaceae bacterium
AAAGCTAACCGTCAGCCATCTAGATGACTCCCACAGCACCATACATGCCGTTCGGTATGTGGCACTTCCAGATGTACTGGCGTATCCATTTAGGCTATCCTCGGCGACACGCACGCTGATGCATATCTTTCCATAGTGAACATCCTCCTGTCTTTTTCAAAGTCAAGGATTTTGTCCGCACCCCCAAGAGGGGAAATCAAAATGGCCGTTGAAACGTATGAAGTGCCATGCCCGGGGTACCATAAGTCAGGCGGGGAACCTTATTGGTCCCCGCCTGTTTTCTTAACAAAACTCCAATCTACTTCAACAGTCTTGCCATGAGCTTTATTGACCCTGTCTCCGCCAAATTCCTCCGCTTTTTCTAGCTCAAAAGGTGCAGCACTGACTGCGGACGGATGTTAGCCTGAGCCAACATCGCTGTGCCTGCCTGAAGCAGAATTTGATGTCTTGTGAAGTTTGCCATCTCAAGAGCCATATCCACATCTCTTATGCGAGATTCTGCGGCAGCAAGGTTCTCGGCGGCAGTGTTTAGGTTGTTAATGGTGTGTTCAAGCCTGTTTTGCTGAGCGCCGAGATTGGCACGAGTAGTCGAAATCTTCTTAATTGCGTCGTCGACGGAATTCAAAACAACAGTAGCAGATGCAAGATCGGTAATGCTCATATCCCCTATTTCCAAACCAGACGCTGTCATGTCGTCAATCGCAAACTTCATGCTTTGATTAGCGTTTGCTCCAATCAGGATCTCAACAGAATCGGTTGCTGCTAGACTACCATCTAGTAGTTTCTTCGTGTTAAATTCGGTAGTATTGGCGATTCTGTCGATTTCGTCCTTCAAGCTTTGAATTTCTGCATCAATGGCTGCATAGTCGTCATCCTCAATTATGCTCGTCGATGCCTGCACCGCCAATTCTCTCATTCTCTGCAAAATCGAGTGAGTTTCATTAAGCGCACCTTCTGCAGTCTGAATCATGGAAATGCCGTCCTGAGCATTTCTGGTCGCCTGCCTCAAGCCAGAAATCTGCCCTCTCATCTTCTCTGAGATTGCCAGGCCTGCGGCATCGTCTGCGGCTCTGTTGATACGGTAACCGGAAGACAGTTTTTCCAAAGACTTGGCCATTAAGTTGTCGGTAACTGTGAGGTTTTTCCAGGCGTTTAACGCACTGATATTTGTGTTAATCCTCAACTCATACTACCTCCTTGTAGTTTTTCCTCTGCGTCCTTGCAGAGTTTCGGCCTGTGAACTCACCCAGCAGCACGGCAATTTGTGCAGCTCCCGATGAGTCCAAGCGCCTACTGATGTATCTATCGAAATGCCTTCTTATGAAATTCATAAGCAAGAACCGAAATGAGGCATTAGTCCCAATGAACCCAGTCAATTCGAAGACATCTGTCTTTAGCCACATATTATGACGGCATCTCTCAGGCAAACTTCGGATTGTGATATATGAATACGTGGCATAAGCGGCCTAATCAAGTGACCACCCTCAAGCATAAATGCTTGGTAACATGGCGCCAGTTGAACCCTACTCCCCCATTTGATTCTTCCGGCTCTGCCTGTGCATCCTCCCGAACATAGAGATGACCCTCTCAGCATCTTCATCAGACGACAGTACTACAGAACTGCGTCCATAGAGAAGCAGGGTGTTGAGAACCGGCTCTGACACACATGCCATGGACACAGGAAGCTCCATCATGCTCCCAAAAGCCATGGGGTCATTGAAGAGATTGAACGGCCTCTCCTCAAACTCAAACACAACAGGTTCGGCAGTGGTACATAGCATAAGATCCCACATAGTCTTCCATGAAGTACCGACAATAACTTCTTGATCGGAAAGGGACTTTGCAAGGGAAGTATCATAAGGAATGCTTACACATTCAAATTCCTCAAGAATGCCTTCAAACGCGTCATTTTCACATCCGGATTCACATGGTGGAACTTCTTCACCACGATAGAAAAGCGTAACCCTGTGCCCTTTATCGAGCAAATAGGTTATCTGTCCTCTCATCTTAGCCGCAATTTCTTCGCTCACATGATCCCAAACGTAATATCCAATATTCAACGGCCGGATAATCTCTATCTGTGGCAGCACCTGCCATACTCCATCCGCGGCCCCCCGGGCCACCCCAATCTCAGCAGGCCACTTAGAAAGGTAGAGTGAAACACCTTCCAAACAGGTCTTTATATACTGCTCGGCGCTGACAGCCGCAGCAGATATGTCTTCATCTTTCACACCCTGTACCCCCTTGTTCAAATTCCCTCGCGTAACACTCGTCAAATAAAACTCCGCCTATAAGGCGGAACTACCTAGAGTCCGTAAGTAGTATCGGCAAAACAGGATAGGACCTTTAGCCTACTGGGCTATCAGTTTGGCTAGAGACGTCACGCTATGAACGTGCCATGCCATGAAACACCGCCCTATTCGCTAGTGATGCTTTTCTGCTCAAAGTGGCTAACTGTCATTCGATTGATGTCGACATCCCGACCCTTTCCCCTAATTTCCCCCACCCTCTTTGGAAAACCTATGGACAGTTGGCCTGGAGCTCGCGATCTCCTGATCGCTGGGATGGCAATCCCCCAGGCCTGGATAAAGTAGCCAAATGGGCTCCGCCAAAGCGGGAATTCATTCGACACAGTGTTCTCATACCAAACTCGAGGTGGTTATGACTTGAACGAAGTACTGGTTGTCTCTGTGCGCGGCATCATAAGTTTCTTTTCGCTTCTCATATTTACAAGGATTCTAGGCAAGCAACAGATAAGCCAGATGACTTTTTTCGACTATGTAGCAGGTATCACCATAGGCTCAATAGCTGCTTCTTTGACTGTAGACGTAAGCATAAGAGCGTGGCCTCAGTTTTTCGGGCTCTTTATCTGGGTGGCCCTCGTATTCCTCCTTCAGGTAGTGGCAATGAAATGGCGCTGGGCATCAAAATATATAGACGGAGAGCCAACTGTAGTAATCATGAACGGACAGATAATGGAGACCGCTTTGCGCAGAACCAGGTACAGAGTATCTGACGTCCTTGAGGAACTAAGGCTCTTGGGCATATTCGACCTCGCTCAAGTTGAGTTTGCCGTACTTGAAACAAAAGGCCGCATCTCTGTGTTGCTCAAATCTCAGTACCAACCGGTTACCCCCAAAGATATGAACATACCCACTGATTATCAGGGAATTACCACAGAACTCATATACGACGGCATAATCGTTGACTCTAATCTGGACCAGGTTCACCTAGACAGAAAATGGCTCAAAGAGGAGCTCAAGAAACAAGGAATAAAAGACCCGACCGAGGTGTTCATGGCAACGTTGGATACCTCAGGCAACCTGTACGTGGATACTTACAAGGATCATGTGACGAGCCCTGTTGACATATCAGACCCAATCAAGCCAGAGAAAAAGTAGGTGGTAAGTGACAATGGCAGGTAGCAATCCGCAGCAGAATACTCGGGCAAACGGTGCCCGTTCGAGTAATGAACGCTCAGACAATGGCAATAACAGCCACGGGAAAAGCAGTCAACCCAACAACCAACCACCAAAACCTAAGAAACACAAACCCGAGCCCAAAAGCAAACCTTGGGGCTACATCTACATTATGGCCATGCGCATACTCCCTTTCGCTATTCCAATTGTGGTGCTCATGTGCTTTACTCTGATACTTAACCTTCCCATGCCTCTCAAAAGCCCCAAAGGGCGCGACGATGATGTACTGCTGCATCTTAAGTTAGCTCACGAAAGCATACTGGCTGAAGACTGGGTGCAAGCGCTCGCCCATATTGAAAATGCCGAAAAAGCATGGGCTATGGTGATTCCACGAATCCAAATCGGAGTACAAAAGGACGACATCGGCAACCTTACACTAAGCCTGGTTAGGCTGAAAGCGTCAACTCAGTGTATGGATAAGCCAGGGTGCCTGCGTGAACTTGCTGAATCATTCCTTTACTGGGATGAGATCGGCAAATAGCCGTCTGTTCCAGAACACTAATGGCCTTTGCCCTGCGAAACATGGAACTACGGCAATGCGCCATGCTGTGCCATCTTGCGGCAATCACTTCAGACCCGGCAGTAGCCGCTGTCATGATGACACTCACGTGGGCCGGGTCTCCATGGCAGGGGCCTGTGCGGGGCCCAGCCCGGAGGTGGCAACATTAACCTCTCTATCAATCAGGGGCCTTGCCGGCCCCTCTTGTTGCTCTAGTACGCCACAGGGTGAACGCTGATCCCAACTGTACCCGGGCCTGTATGAACACCAATCACCGGGCCCACTTCAAACAATACCGGTTCTCCGACAATATTCAGCCGGGACACAACTTGTTCAATAAGGCATTTCGCATAATCAAGAGCTTGTCCGTGCCCAACACCCACAAGAACCTTGTTCTTACCGAATTTCTGTGCTAAAAAGTCCACCATTCCGGCAATTGCATGCTTGATACTTCTGACCTTCCCAATAGGCACATAAACCCCGTCTTCAACATGTACTATAGGTTTTATGTTAAGCAAATTCCCCAGAAGAGATGAAACCTTTCCAATCCTGCCGCCCTTGTGAAGGTAATGCAGGGTATCCAGGCTGAACAGAACCTCTGATTGCTTCTTTAGACGGGCCATGCATTCCAGAATAGCAGGAACGGCGTATCCCGCCATAGCAAGACGTGCCGCTTCTATCGCCTGTACAGCTATTCCATAGCTTATGGAGCCGGTATCTACAATATGGATGCGGCCCGGCGCCAGTTGTTCTGCTGCCAGCCTGGCAGAATCAACTGTACTGCTCAATGCCTTTGAAAGGTGAAACGACAAGACTTCCTTACCCGATTCTACGAGGGGTTTGAAGATATCTATGAATTGCCTGGGCGAAGGCTGAGAGCTAGTTGGAAGTTCCTTTGCTTTCTCGAGCATAGGGTAAAACTGCTCAGAGGTGAGGTCGATTCCATCCCGGTAAATAACCCCTTCGTGTATCACCGAAAGTGGGATTACGCTTATCCCGTACTGCTCCGCCAAATTCCGGGGGATGTCGCTGGTGCTATCTGTAACAACTGCAATATTGCTCACCATCACACACTCCTTGTTACATAGTCTTGCTGCGAAATGGGGATTGGCTTTTTCAACTGCAATTACGCCATACAATAAACATAATAACAGATAAATGTCAATTGAAAGAAAAAGGTTCTAACCGGTTGCCATGAGGAATTGGCCGGCTCATGCATATAGTCACACAGTGACGGTGGAGGCTGCAAGCTGTGATTACTTGCGTATCACTACCCTGGTTTTTTCAGGTATGTTGTCATGTATCCACTTGGCGTCTTCTGTGCTGAGACGTACACATCCATGCGACACGGGCTGGCCGAGCTTTTCCGCTTCTTCCTGGATGACTTGCCTGTCTTTGTCCATGGCCACTGAATGGAACAAGTAGACTCCCCAGCCTTTGAATGATACCCAGTACTTGGCCCCCTGTTTGTACTTCTCACTGTAAAACCATGTGCCCCGGTTCTGAATCTCAAATGTGCCCAGCGGCGTTTCATGCCCTTCCCTACCTGTAGATGCAACCATTTGCTTGATGGCCTTTTCGCCGTTCATGATTCTTACCAGCTGCTCCGTAACATCCACTTCAATGAAGATATCTGCGAAATCTCCCGTAAGCCTGGTATCTGGGTTGGTACTTGGGTTTACATCTGCTGCCTCCCGGGCTAGAGCAACCGGATTATGGTCTGCGGTTATCCCCCATTCAGCACCCGAAGATTCAAGTTCAAGATCCATGATTCGCAAAACAAGACGTGGCAGAACCACTCTGCCAAACAGAAATCCGGCAATAGTGACTGCAAGCAGCACTAATATTAGGACAATAACCTCACGGCGAGACATAAGAACCTCCTTGAACCTCCGGACGCCAGCGCACTGCAATTGAGCCATGGCCCACGCTTTGAACCTGAACCCGAAAAATCAACTTAAGGCTCAGCCACCGTTGTTAAGACCATTATATGCTGTCTTGCACCAACCTACAATTGCCAAGTCAAGAGTTCCCGAGCGCAAACTCAACATTCCCGAATCCAAATGCTATTAACTCTGCCCTGCTGCTGATTCCACGTTAAAGCGGGTTCAGCTACCATTTTACCGCGCTTAACACCGTGAGTTACACTTTCCATCATGAAGGCAATGAGCAACCCGTAAGCTTCCAGGTAAACAGCAAGTGGCCTGTGCAACCATACCTATCCCGCAACGAGTACCCAGGTGAAGTTGTTTTACGTTTCAGCAGGCTTGCTTGATTCTTCCCTGATGGCCCTGGCCTCTTTCATCAGCCATGTGTCTGCACTCGAAATGACATCACCTTGTTTTACACACACTCGCAAATGAAACGCTAAGTGAAACGTTTAGGACCGTCCCCAACGTTTCAGCCGGCCAGGTGGCATGCGACGAAATGTCCTTTTCCCGCTTCTCTCCACTCCGGCCTGGCGTCCTTGCATATGTCCTGGCAATATGAACACCTAGTGTGGAAACTGCACCCTGACGGTGGCTCCAGGGAACTAGGGACGTCGCCTTCAAGCACTATCCGTTCTTTTTCGTGGTCCGGATCAGGCACTGGAATTGCTGAGAGAAGCGCCTGTGTATACGGATGCTTTGGCGATGAGTATAGGGTTTCGCTGTCTGTGAGCTCAACAAGCCGTCCGAGGTACATGACACCTACGCGGTCGGAAATATGCTGCACCACGCTCAAATTATGAGCTATGAAAACATACGTAAGTTGAAATTCATCCTGAAGGTCATTGAGCAAGTTCAGAATCTGGGATTGAATCGATACGTCCAGGGCCGAAACGGGCTCGTCACAGATGATCAGTTTTGGCCTTAACGCAAGGGCTCTGGCGATTCCTATTCGCTGCCGTTGTCCGCCTGAGAACTCATGAGGGTACCTTCTGGCGTGATACGGGCTTAACCCCACAACCTTCAGAAGTTCCTCAACCCTTTCGTGCCTTTCCCGCCCTGACGCAATACCGTGAATGATGAAAGCTTCTCCTACTATGTCTCCCACTGTCATTCTGGGGTTAAGCGAACCGTAAGGGTCCTGGAAGATGATCTGCATTTCCCTGCGCAGAATTCTGAGTTGCTCTGCGTCCATCTCGAAAACGTCCTTGCCTTCGAAAAACACAGAGCCGGAAGTAGGTTCCTCCAGCCTCAATATGCACTTGCCTGTAGTGGTTTTTCCACAGCCGCTTTCACCCACAAGGCCGAGAGTTTCCCCCTGGTAGACGTTGAAAGAAATGTCATCCACTGCTTTGATCCATGCCTGGACTCTGGAAAATACGCCTCCCCGCAAAGGGAAGTACTTCTTGAGATTGTGGACTTCCAGCAAAAAACTGTCATTGGTGTCCGGCCCATCATTTGCGGTATTACTTGAAGAGTTGTTCAAAGGGTTATCCAACATGGTTCACCTCTTCCTCTTGACTGGTGTCATCTTCAACCAAGGGGTAAAAGCACCGTACCCTATGCCCGGGCGAAAGTTCGCTTACACTAGGTTCTTCTTTACGGCACCTATCAGTAGCAAATCTGCAACGGCCACGGAATTTGCACCCTTCAGGCATGAACATGGGGTTGGGTACAACCCCGGGAATAACATGAAGCCTGCGTGCCTTTCTCCCCAATTTTGGAATTGATCTCAGGAGGGCATGGGTGTATGGGTGCATAGGGTTGTGGAAGATCTCCCGTACGGAACCTTCCTCAACAATTCGCCCGAGATACATCACAACCACTCTCTCAGCCATTTCTGCGACAACTCCGAGATCGTGGGTAATAAGCATAATAGCAGTGCCGAACCGGTCACGTACACCTCTCATGACTTCAAGAATTTGAGCTTGTATGGTGACGTCAAGTGCGGTAGTAGGCTCATCTGCAATCAACAGTCTTGGGTCACAGGCCAGGGCCATTGCAATCATTGCCCGCTGGCGCATTCCGCCTGATAGTTCGTGAGGATACTGTTTCACTCTTTCTTCAGGTTCCGGAATGCCCACAGACGCCAAAAGAGAGATTGCCCTTTCCAGAGCCTTCTCTTTGGTATAGTTCCGGTGGAATTCCAGCACTTCTCCAATTTGGTTCCCTATAGTGTATACAGGGTTCAAACTGGTCATAGGTTCCTGAAATATCATGGAGATCTTGTCCCCTCTGATGCTCCGCATCTCTTCCGGCGATTTCAGGAGCAGATCCTCTCCTTCAAATATGACCTCGCCACCCTCAATCTTTCCCGGCGGATATGGAATCAGCCCCATTACTGAAAGCGCGGTAACACTCTTGCCACATCCGGACTCTCCCACTACTCCAACGGTTTCACCGGGCCTTATTCCAAAGGATACACCGTCAACTGCTGGAACCACTCCGTCAAACGTATAAAACGTGGTCTTCAAATCCCTGATGTCAAGGAGATACCGGCTTCTTTCATATACGTTTTCCTCCATGTTCATTTGCGCGCCCCCTTACCGGTTTCTCTTTTCTACAACTCGATTCTGAAAAAGCCCAAGCAGGGCAATACAAACCAGGAACACTGCCTTTACTGCAACTGTAAACCGGCTGTGCAACTCACCGGTAGACTCAAATGGAATTCCCTGTCTGGCAATAGATATAAAGGCCGCAGCCAAAATCACGCCTGCCAGGGCAAACAGAAAAACGGGCCACCTGGAACCCTGTCTTCTCAAACTAAACCCACCCCTTTCAGTATGATAGAAAACAGGCTATCGAAAAACACAAATAGCCCTCCGGCCAGGGCAGTGGGCAAAAGATCCTTTGGATGAGACAAAGATTGAATGTCCAGGCAAATAGCGGCAACTGATGCAAGCCCAAAAGATAGCCAGCTTAGGCTATGCGGAAGAACCGGAGCAAAGAGGTAATACCACGCCCCGGGCTTCTTCATCACAAAAACCACACCGAAAAGAAACAGCAACCTTAATGCAACTCCGGTGGCTGTTTCAGAGAATATATTGAGCCTGTCTGCAGCCATAGTCAGGCCCACCCCTACGGCCAGGCTGGGAACCGCCAGAAAAGCGACTGACAAAGCTGCAGCCAGGGCTGTAACAAGCCTGAATAACCCGTCCTGGACCGGATTCTCCAGGTCTAGCCCGAGGTAGTACGCCCATCCGGGTTCTACAGGGTCAAGGCTTGAAACCCCTTGCAGCAGCATATCTCCTTCAGCGAGGTAAACTTGATACAAAATCCCTCTGGTGCCGTCCTCAAACACAAATACTTCCGGGTAGAGACACTCCTTTGACAAGAGAGTGGCTGCTCCATAAGATAGCAATACAGGCTTTGTCTCTTGCCCAGGTGAATCATCACCTTCTATGCTGCCGGAACCTTCTGCGTTGCCTGAAGCCTGGTTGTTAGCCGGTTCTTCTGAATTGCCGGTTACATCATGAAAGGCTGCGGGAATTTGCACCAAAGCATGGTGAACCTGAAACTTTCCGTCGCGGTTATCAGACCATACTATGGCAATACTGCCATCGGCAAAAACGGCTGACGGCGCTACCACGTGGCCTTCGCCCTGAGTAATACTGACGGGTTCCATCAGCCGGTGGCCATCACTGTTGACAATGGCATATACAATAAACGGACGCCTTACGGATCCCTTGTGCACCCTGCCCTGGGTAAAAATCAAGTGGCAAAGGCCGTCTTCCGCAACCAGAGGCGCTATGCCTCGAAGGTCTGTGGCTGCAGTCTGCAGGATTTGAATCGCAGGTTTTGGATCACA
>DUTL01000152.1 GCA_012842105.1 Candidatus Fermentithermobacillaceae bacterium
GCTTCGGCCGGCCAATTCGAACTTAACGTAATGCAGCCGGTAATCGCGTATTCGCTTTTTGAAAGCATAGGCATGATCACAAATGCAATGAAGTCTTTGGCTGAGAAGGTTGTCAAAGGCATGAAATTTAACAGGCAACTATTGGAAAGGTACGCGGGCAATGCTCTGACCCTGGTAACGGCTTTGGTACCCTTGATTGGACAAGATGCTGCGTCTGAAGTATCCAAGAGAGCCATGGAAGAAGGCAGGGATATTATCAGTGTGGTTACTGAGGCAGGTTTGCTCGACGAGGCAACCGCCAGGAAACTCCTTGACCCTCGTAACATGGTCACTGTGAACAATAACAACAAGGCTTGATTTAGAATTGCAGTGTTTGAACACTGGAGATTGGACTGGCTGTACACGTAGATGCGCGTGGGCTTTGCCGGGCAAAGCCTGGCAAAAGGTGCGCTTTGCGTGGTAGTTTCTGAGGAATTTAACACCAGGTGGTGGAGCAAATGAAAGAGATCCACGTGAAAGATATTACCGAAACCGTGGAGAAGCTGTGTATTGAGGCGTGCACTACCTTAGGCAATGATTGGTGGCAAACTATGGACAAAGCGGTCTCGCAGGAGGAATCCACCCTGGGAAAGGATATGCTTGGCATTATCCGTGAAAACGCCAAACTCGCCGCCTCCACCGGCGAGCCTATCTGTCAGGATACCGGGACTGCTGTGATATTTTTGGAAATGGGCCAGGAGGTACGTATTGCCGGGGGAAACCTCTACCATGCCATCAATGAAGGAGTGCACCGTGGATACACCAATGGCTACCTGAGAAAATCTGTGGTTTCTGATCCCTTGATCCGCAAAAATACAGGTGACAACACACCGGCCATAATTCATGTAGATATTGTTTCCGGCTCTGACCTCAAAATAACAGTGGCGCCAAAGGGTGCAGGGTCTGAGAATTCCTCCGGGCTTAAGATGCTGAAACCTGCCGACGGAGAAGATGGTGTCATACAGTTTGTGATGGAAGTAGTCGAGGCAGCCGGCCCCAATGCCTGCCCGCCGGTGGTTGTAGGCGTAGGGTTAGGCGGGAACCTTGAGAAGTCGGCTATTTTGGCAAAAAGATCCCTTTTGCGGCCGCTGGGGAAGAGGCATCCTCAACCTCACATAGCAAAACTTGAAGAAGAAATCTTAAGACGCATAAACAGCACCGGCATAGGCCCCCAGGGGCTGGGAGGCCGTATCACAGCTCTGGACGTTCATATAGAAACCTACCCGACCCACATAGCCAGTTTACCCGTGGCGGTGAATATCCAGTGCCATGCATCTCGCCACGCAGAAGCCGTATTGTAAAAAAAGAGGTGAGGTAGATGAACCGGATCAAGACGCCACTTGATTTTGAGACTATAAGGAAACTCAAGGCCGGCGACCAGGTGAGTTTGAGCGGTGTGCTTTTTACCGGCAGAGATGCTGCCCACAAGAGACTGGTGGACACTTACCTGGCAGGCCAGGAACTGCCTGTAGACCTTCGCGGCCAGGTTATCTATTATGTGGGCCCCTGCCCGGCCAAACCCGGCAAGGTGATTGGTTCCGCAGGGCCGACAACCAGTATCCGTATGGACCCCTATACTCCTTTGTTAGTTCGTGAACTGGGCCTGAGGGGCATGATAGGAAAAGGCCACAGGAGCCAAAAAGTGGTTGACGTTATCAAAGAAGAAGGAGCCATATATTTCCTGACCATAGGCGGCGCCGCTGCCTTGTTGGCACAGAGGATTAAGAAAGCTGAAGTGGTAGCCTACCCCGAGTTCGGGCCGGAGGCTATTTACCGCTTGGAAGTAGAAGACTTCCCGTTGATTGTCGGCGTAGACAGTGATGGCCGTAGCGCGTATGATGAGGGACAATCAAAGTACCGGTTGATTCACAGCGTAGTGGGTTCCGGCGAGACTCTTGAAAATAGGAGGTAACGGCCCATGGATCTTCGCACTAAGGCACTGGCTTTACATAGGGAGAACAAAGGCAAAATCGCCATCAGAAGCAAAATTGAACTCAAAGGCAAGGATGACTTAGGACTGGCATATACACCCGGGGTGGCCGAGCCATGCAAAGAGATCCACCGAGATAAAGACCTGGTATGGGAGTATACATTCCGGAGCAATGTCATAGCTGTTGTGAGTGATGGAAGCGCCGTACTGGGCCTGGGAAACATAGGCCCCGAAGCAGCCCTGCCTGTTATGGAAGGCAAATGTGTCCTCTTTAAAGTTTTTGCTGATGTGGATGCCTTCCCTTTGTGTCTTGCAACTCAAGACGTAGATGAGATAGTGGAGACGGTAAAACGCATTTCCCCCACTGTCGGTGGGGTTAACCTGGAAGATATATCCGCACCCAGGTGCTTTGCCGTGGAAGAGAGGCTCAAGAAAGAAACCGGCATACCCATTTTCCACGATGACCAGCACGGTACAGCCATAGTGGTCGCCGCTGCCATGATTAACGCCCTTAAGGTAGTGGATAAAAGCTTATCGAGTATAAAAATTGTGGTAAATGGCGCTGGCGCAGCGGGAATGGCCATAACCAACCTCCTTTTGAGCATGGGGGCGGGGGATGTGATTCTTTGCGATAGCAGGGGTGCGCTTTACTCAGGACGCCCTGTAGGAATGAACCCCTACAAAGAAGAGATAGCCCGGAGAACTAACCGCCATGGAGCCAGGAGCTTGCCTGAGGCTCTGAAAGGTGCGGGTGCCTTTATTGGAGTATCAGTAGCCGGAGCGCTAACACAGGACTTGGTAAGAACCATGGACAAAGATGCTATCGTTATGGCCATGGCCAACCCTGTACCTGAGATTTATCCTGAAGAAGCCAGGGCAGCCGGAGCCAAGGTGGTAGGTACCGGCCGTTCAGACTTCCCCAATCAAATAAACAATGTTCTGGCCTTCCCCGGAGTTTTCAGGGGTGCGCTGGATGTACGGGCCAGTGATATTAACGAAGAAATGAAGATAGCAGCGGCTCATGCACTGGCAGGCCTGGTAGATGAAGACAAGTTAGGCCCTGATTTCATCATTACCGGTGTATTTGACCCGAGAGTAGCGCCTGCTGTAGCCGCTGCAGTTGCTCAAACTGCCAGAAATAGCGGGGTAGCGCGGGTGAAATGACACGTTGGGGACGGCCCTAGGTGTCTCAGTGTCGCGCTTATTACCGTTGAGACACATCCGCACATCCGGGACGGTGCTAAATGTTTCACTGTTTTGCTATTGTCATAATCACCGTGTCGCCATGGCAGTTAACCATTGGAACATGAGTGAAGTATTTAGGACCGTCCCGGGATGTGCCATCTTTACGGCTATTTCCTCCAGAAGGCAGGGGTGAGGATAACCAGCACGCTGAAAATCTCAAGCCGGCCAACGAGCATCATGAAAGTGAGCAGCAGTTTGCCAACCCCGGGCAGGTGAGCGTAGTTTGCCATTGGCCCAACAGAACCCAGGCCCGGTCCCACATTTCCGAGAGTTGCTGCCACCGACGATGCTGCGCTTAGCATATCCAGGCCCATGGCGAGCATGCAAAATGTGGCAAGAATGAATAACCCCATGTAGATTCCGGTGAACGCAAGCACCTGGCTGACTATACTTTCAGGAACTACCTCTTCATCATGGCGAATAGGCAGGATCGCCTTGGGATGCAGGAACTTGTACATTTCCCTGTAAGCATGCTTGGCAAGGATCTGCCACCGCACGACTTTTACCGATCCGCCTGTAGAGCCGGTGCTGGCGCCTACAAACATCAGAAGAAGCAAAATAGCTCTTGAAATGTCAGGCCATGCGTTGAAGTCAGCAGTGGCATAACCTGTTGTTGTTGTAATGGATACTACCTGGAACGACCCGTGCCTGAGCGCTTCAGCAGGTGAATAGGTCCCCAGCAATGTTACTGACAGCAATAGGATTGCAGTGATTGTGATACCTGCATAAGCTCTGAATTCGTGATTTCGAAACAGGCTGCGGTAATCCCGGCGTGAGAAAATGCCGTGATACAAGGAGAAATTTACCCCTGCTGCAAAGGTGAAAACCGTAGTTATCACTTCTATGGGAACGGAATTATAAGCCCCAATGCTTTCTGCCCTGCTTGAAAAACCTCCGGTGGCCATGGCCCCGAACGAGTGTATAAGTGCCTCAAAAAGGCTCATGCCTGAAAGACAAAGAAGAATCGTTTGAAGCAAAGTCATGGCTGAATAGATGATCAAGAGTACTTTGGCTGTTTCGCGGATTCTCGGTTTCAGGCGCTGTACCTGGATTCCTGGAACTTCAGCCCTGAACAGTTGGGAACCGCCCATTTCAAGGCGGGGGATAAGCGCGAGGGAGATAACAATGATTCCCATGCCTCCTAGCCAGTGAAGCAGGCTTCTCCAGAAAAGAATCCCCGGCGGCTGGGCTTCGATGCCAGTGATCACTGTAGCGCCTGTTGTTGTAAAACCTGACATGGCTTCAAACAGTGCATCGGGTACGCTTGTGAACGTTCCGGCGAGCATAAAAGGAATGGCCCCGGCCAGGGCACAAAGCAACCATCCACCTGAGACGATAATAAAGGACTCCCGGAGCCTTATATCGCCTTCAACAGGTATCCGGCTAAGCAGTATGCCTGGGAGCCCAACAACAGGTATGGTTATGAGGAAAGCCAGGGTATCGCTGGAGTTGAACCATATTGACCAGGCCAGGGGCAAGGCCATTGTGGTAGCAATGAAACACAGCAGCAACCCCATTGCGCGGATAATGGCTCTAGTGTTTATCTCAGTCAATTGTCACCCACCGGTCATAATCCTTTTGTCTGTAATGAGCCCATCGTAAGTTGAAGGGCTCATTGTTCATTGATCTGTTTTTCGTATTCTTTTGCGCTTGCGCTCTGAGTTAAGCGGAGTTAATCACCGCAAACAACGTTGTGCCAGGCTTTGGCTTATACTTCGGCTTACACTTGGGCCTACAATCCCAGCGCCTTTCGTACACTTGGAATGGCTTCTTCTAAAGAGAATACGACTACTCTGTCGCCGGGCATCACCTGATCGTTACCTCTGGGAATAATGGTGTCACCGTTACGTATAAGCATGCCTATTAATGCATGTTCGGGGAAACCGGCCCACTTCAGCGGTTTGCGTGTAACAGGTGCGTCATCAAACACCATTGCTTCGAGTACGGTTGCCTTTCCTTGTTTGAGAAACGTCACGTCAAGCAGTTTATCCTCCTGGAGCAGTTTCAGGATGGTACTTGCCATGATGAGGCGCGGAACTACCGTGGCGTAGATTCCTGTGGCCTCTGCAACAGGTGCGTACTCCTCTCTTTCCAGCCTGATTATGGTTTCTCTCACTCCCAGGCGGTTTGCCAGCAGCGCTGCCATAATGTTGGTTTCATCGTGGCTTGTGGCCGCCACAAATGCATCGGTGCCTGCTATGTTCTCGCTGTCCAAAAGATCAATATTTGTTCCGTCGCCGTGGATGACCAGCGTGTAAGCCAGACTTTCCGCAAGCCACCGGGCCCTGTCAGCATCCTTTTCAATAAGTTTGAGCGAGAGTCCGTCTCTTCGCAGTCTTTCAAGGGCCTGGCACGCGTGAAAACCTATTTCGCCTCCGCCGACAATCGTTATCGTCTTTATCTGGGCGTGAATGCGCCCTGCCAATATGCCTGACATTACGGTACTCCGGCCGAAATGCCCCATTTTTCCCAGTACGTATATATGATCCCCCGGCTCAAGGCGGGTTTTGCCTCTTGGTATCAGGAGGCTGCCGTTGCGGTCAATTGCAACAATAAGGCAATCTTGCAGCCTTAATTCCTCCAGGGTCTTGCCTGTCAAGGCCGATGCTGACGAGTTGAGTTTGAACCCAAGGAGTTCCACGCTTCCGTCAGCAAAGTGGCGGACTTCGGTGGCCGCCGGCGTACGGAGAAGATCAACAATTTCCCTGGCTGCGAGGCGTTCGGGATGGATCATTATATCTACGCCTAACTGGTTCTTTACAAGTGCATCAGAACCCACGCTGTACTCAGGGTTTCGGACCCTGGCTACTGTGGTCTTTACACCGTAGTGTTTTGCAGCCAGGCATGCAAGTATGTTTACCTCATCCCGGCCTGTTACTGCAATTACCATTTCTGCGTTTCTCACGCCTGCTTGCTCAAGCACTTTAGGAGCTGCGCCGTTTCCATGGATGGCCATTACGTCGAGAACCTCCCGGGCCGGCTCCAACCGCTGTGGGTCAATATCAATAAGCACCACATCGTGGGATTCTTGTACCAGTTGCCTTGCTACCCTGAAACCTACTTTGCCCGCTCCAATGACAATGATCACCATAGGGGGGTGCTCCTCCTCTCCAAACGCACCTTGCCTGTTTGCAGTATAACATTGAAGCATCGGGGATGAAGCATTGGGGACGGTTCTAGATGTTCAGTGTTTCATTATCGCTGCTCCGTGATGGTGTGCGAGCATTGAAACATTTACGGCCGTCCCCGATGTGTCATTGTTCCTGCGTTACTGTTGCAATTCGATTGGCCCCATCCCAGCCTATGGAAACGCCCAGGAATTCTCCCACGTACCGCAGCGGGACCATGGTGCGGTTGTTTCGGATAACGGGCACAGTGTCCATAGTGTGTTTTTCTCCGTTTACTTCTATGGCCGGGTTGCCGATTACAAGTTTTACGCTGGACTCACCGTTTGCAATGGTAACCTGATACCGCGCGGGATCCCAGTCAACCTCTGCGCCAATGGCTTCGCTGATTGCCCTAACGGGGACCATTGTGCGGTTGTTGCTATCAATATAAGGAGCCGAGTCAAGGAACAGAGGGACATTGTTAACCACAACACCTACATGTCCGGGCTTGCCTGCGTATATGTCAGTGTACCCGTATATGAGATACTGCTCACGCTGCCGCTTGAACTGCTCCAGTTCTGCTCTGTACCGACTTTCAATCTCCTGGGGCGAGAGTTTCTGCTCAAGCCATTGTCCCACTCGGTTAGTGCCCATTACTTTGTCGAACATTACAATGTCTGAACCGCTTTTGGGCACAGTAAAGTTATTGAGTTGCCTGGCATAAGCCAAAGCGTAAAGCCCTGTTTTGGCCGGGTTGAACGTGTGGTAGTCAGTGATTTTCAGCCGCACGCCGCCCTGGCTTCCCTTATTTTCCGGGATGAACTCAACTCCTGGCAGATGCGCGCCGTTAAGCATCCCGGCAAAGCGGCTTGAATCGATACCCGCTCCGCCTATCCACTTAAACTTGTCATCTTGACGAATACCGGTTCCTTCGCCAAGCCCGGTAGCCATGTATCCAAATACTGAGTCGATATCGGGTATGTTAGGTGATGTCGGAACCCACTCAAGCCCTGTATCCTGGTAGATCATGTCACGGGTATAGCCTTCCATGGGTACTACCCTCAAGTTAACGCCGATGTTTCGGTTGAAGAAGCGGGCCAGTTCACCCACTGTCATTCCGTGGGCCATGGGCAGGTTGTCGATTCCCACAAAGGTCTGGTAGTAATCTTCAAGCACCGGCGCTTCCACAATTTCACATCCAACCGGATTAGGCCTGTCGAGCACTATGACGGTTTTGCCGCATTCTTTGGCCGCTTCCATAGCGCATCTCAGGGTAGAGATATATGTATAGGTACGGGAGCCTATGTCTTGTACGTCGTAGAGAAGGACATCGATGCCTTCAAGCATGTCTCCGGTAGGCTTGCGGGTAGGGCCGTACAGGCTGTAAACAGGGATATTAAGGGTGGGGTGGATGTAAGATTCAACCCAGGCTCCTGCTACGGCTGTGCCGTCAATCCCATGTTCAGGCCCATAGAGGGCTACCAGATTCACCGCCGGATCGCTGGCAAGCACGTCTATGGTGCTTTGCCCCTGGCTGTTGACTCCGCTTTGATTGGTAATGAGCCCTACCCGTTTTCCTTCGATGAGGTGGTGGTAGCGGCTGTACAATACCTCATTGCCCAGCCTGAACTCAAAAAGCCGGGGTTTGTGGTTTTGGCTGCTTTGTGCTTGAACAGGCGCACTCAAAGGTGAGAGCAATACCGCTGCAAGCGTTACTAAGATAAATGTTTTGCGCATATCCTGTCTCCTTTTGTCGTGTTCTCTGATGTTTTGACGCTGCAAGAGTGTGCCAGGTTCCAGCTTGTCCGCGTCTGCTAAGGGAACCCGAGGCTCGATTGGCCAACCTTATAAATTCTTACCTCAGGTTCCTGCCTCCAAGTGTAGTTACGCCTCCAAGTGTATCTACGAAACACTCACAGCGACTATAGTCTCAAGCGCTTGCACAATCATCTCCTCAGACATGCTTGGTAACGGCGGTTTATCAATTACCTGCTCCGGAAGATACGGGACGTGAATGAACCCAACTTTGATCGGCAGCCGGTTAGCCGCTACGAAGTGGCTGGTTGCATAGAAAACGTGGTTGCATACGTAGGTGCCGGCAGTGTACGAAACAAAAGCGGGTACTTTGCTGTTGTTGAGTTCTTCAACTATTTTGCGTACCGGAAGCGTGGACCAGTATGCGGTGGGCCCGTCGGCGGCTATTGCAGAATCTATGGGCCGGTTTCCCTCGTTGTCCGGTATTTTGGCATCGTCGATGTTCACAGCAAGACGCTCTACACGGATGGCGTGAGTGCCGCCTGCTTGCCCTACGCTAATCA
>DUTL01000153.1 GCA_012842105.1 Candidatus Fermentithermobacillaceae bacterium
AGGCGCTATTGCCCCGGGAATTATGACTGCTACCGATGCGCTTTTCTCTAAGGCCGCCAGGCTGCCCAGGATTGAACTTGTCAGGCCGCCGCAAGCTATTGGCAGGACTACAGTTCAGAGCATGCAGTCAGGCATTGTATTTGGATTCGCCGGCCAAACAGATGCCCTGGTAAGGCGCATATCCACCGAATTGGGAGGTAGTCCCCGGGTGGTTGCAACAGGGGGCCACGCCCAACTTGTGGCTGCCGAGTCGAGCACCATAACTGTTGTTGATCCTACATTGACTCTTGAAGGGTTGTATTTGATTTACATGATGAACAAGCCGGTTTGAATAACAAGAGAGGCCTTGCGGCCTCTCTGGCCACGATTACGGCCAAAAGTTTACTATAGTTTGGGTGAACCTTTTGGCCTAAAGGTCCTGCAGCAAGTGGCTTCTGAGGTCCGGGCTGAATGCTCGCTTTTTGAAGCGGTTCCGCCTACCAGTCCGGCCTCCATTCTGCTGCGGTCTCTTGGTGATCGGGATCTGGAACTCTCCGGGCCATAAAACCGGTTATCACTTCTAAGATCCAGGGAAGAGGCTTCCATTCTGGTGGTGTCCGATCGCATTTGGTCCTGGTCTATCAGAATGGTATCTGCCTCGCAGATGTCTCCTGAGGCCCAGTAATGGCATGAACTGACTTTGCATTTTACATCAGTCAAAATAAGATCACCTCCTAGCAATACTAGTTTTGCCGTACACCTTGGTTCCTTATCCAGTAAAGGAATTACCCTGGCAGGGTAGAATGTAGGATACAAGGGGGTTGAGAGATGATCAGAATAAATCCTCGGATTTTTAGAGAATATGATATTCGCGGGTTGGTAGGTGATGATCTCAACGAGAGCAATGTATATATAATAGGGCGGGCATATGGTACGTTCCTGAGAAGGCATAACATTGAGTCTGCTGTTTTGGCCCGGGACAACAGGCTATCCTCTTATGCATATTCAAGAGCGGTGCTGGAAGCTCTTTGCGATACAGGCATAGATGTGACAGACATAGGAATGGCCACAACTCCGCTTTTCTATTTTTCAAGGGCGAAATATGGTATTGAGGGAGGCGTGATGGTTACCGGCAGCCATAACCCCCCTGAATTTAACGGGTTTAAACTTGGCTTCGGGCCTGACACTCTCTTTGGGGAAGGAATCCAGGCTGTCCGCGAGATTGCCGGTACAGGGGATTTCGCAGAAGGTTCCGGAACCGTGATACAGAGGGATCCTCTGCCTGATTACGCCAGGGATATTGCCGGAAGGATAGAACTTGGCCCCAAAGAGGTATTCTGCATTGTAGATGCTGGAAACGGTTCTGCAGGGCCTGTTGCCCGCCAGGTTTTGGATGGCATAGGAGCCAGGTATGAAGCTTTATTCTTCGAACCAGACGGCAATTTCCCCAACCATCACCCTGATCCGACCCAGGTTCGCAATCTTGAGCATCTGGCGAGGAAAGTGAAGGAGGCCAAAGCTGATCTGGGAATAGCTTTTGACGGCGATGCCGACAGGATCGGAATAGTTGATAGTTCAGGGGAACCTGTATGGGGCGACGAGCTTCAGACTGTGTTTTGGAGGGAGATACTTGCAGAGCATCCTGGGGCGCTTGCTCTCATAGAAGTGAAGTGTTCAGAGGCGCTTGTAGACGTAGTGAAGCAACTTGGCGGAAAACCCGAGTTTACGCGCACCGGCCATTCATTGATCAAAGCACGTATGAGAGAGGTAGGAGCGCTTTTTACCGGCGAGATGTCAGGGCATATGTTCTTCCGGGACGAATACTATGGTTTTGATGATGCTATTTATGCTGCGGCAAGGCTGTTACGCTTGTTGTCGAATTCCGGCAAGAGCCTTGATGAACTACTCGATCTTGTACCCGGATATTGCTCAACTCCTGAAGTGAGGGTTTATTGCTCAGATGAGCACAAGTTCCAGGTTGTAGACAGCCTCATAGAGGAGTTTGCCAAGGACTACGAGATTATTACTGTTGATGGAGCCAGAGTCATATTTCCCGGTGGCTGGGGGTTGGTGCGTGCATCCAATACCCAGCCGGCATTGGTGCTTAGGGCCGAAGCCAGGACAGAGTCACAGCTCTCTTACATTAAGAAAATTATTGAGGAAAAGTTTGCCGGTTATCCTCAGGTTGGTTCCATAACATGGAATTAGGGGGGATGAAACCTATGATCCAGGTCACCGTAGATAGAATCGGGCTGGATCAGAACAGTGATCAGGCAGTAGTCTTGCTCGGGGATCTTACCAGGACCACCTTTGTTCCTATTTGGATACGGGCGCTTGAGGCAACATCTATTGCGCTTCCGCTCCAAGGAATCAAGCCTCCGAGGCCTATGACTGCTGACCTGGTGATAAATATAGCAGAGGAATTAGGCGCAGAGATTGTGATGGCAATGATCAAGGAACTTAAGAATGAGACTTTTTATGCTTGTTTGGTCTTGTCGAAAGGGCAGGAAACCATTGATATTGATTGCAGGCCGTCTGATGCAATAGCCATTGCCCTCAGGAAAGAAGCGCCTATATACGTAGATGAGAAAGTCATGGCCGAAGCGGGTATTGCTGCTGAGGACTCAGAAGTTCAATAACATATTTTCAGGTGGACGATATTGAATCAAACAATAAGGCCTTTACGTTTTGGGCACCTTTCTATATGGCCTCCTTTTGTTGCCGCTCCAATAGCCGGTTACACTGACGGTATCTACCGGGAGATATTAAGGGAGTCTGGTTGCCCGTTCTGCTATACCGAAATGATAAGCGCCAGGGGCTTGGTTTTGGGAGGCCAGGCAACACTGGCTCTCCTGGAACACTCAGATAAAGACCGGCCCCTGGCTGTTCAACTATTCGGATCTGATCCAGATGACATGTTCAACGCAGTTCAGAAGATTAATCAACCGGGTGCGCAATTTGATGCAATTGACATAAATATGGGCTGCCCTGCCAGGAAGATTACTTCACAGGGGGCAGGCGGAGCGTTGCTCCGTGATATCCCTAAGGCCGTGGAAATTGTGCAAGCGGTAAAAAGTGCGTCCGGGCTCCCGGTTTCAGTGAAAATGCGAATAGGATGGGCAAACGGCGCCGGTGCCGTTGAAATCGCTTCACGCCTTCAGGATGCCGGTGCCGATATGTTGGCAGTCCATGGACGAACAGTTGCCCAGGGTTACGGTGGAAAAGCAAACTGGGATGAAATTTCCAGGATCGCTGCAAGTGTCAATATCCCGTCATCCCAGTTTGCTTTTCCACCGTAACCCTGGGCAACTGTTCGTCCATGGACTGCCAACATATCGGCACCGGCATCCTGAAGGCGTGAAGCGA